>JAFAWJ010001115.1 GCA_019242065.1 Chloroflexota bacterium | reverse complement strand
CGCTCCGCGACTGGCAGTCCGCGGCACGGCCACGCTGATCGCAGAAGTGGCATCACTCATCGCCCCGTCCTCCCACGAAGCCATCACTCATGGAGTCTCCTCCCACGCGTTTCGACGCCTGCGGCGCGGTCCAGACTTTGGGGGTCGTAGGGGTCCCCCCTACACCTTGACAGACCGCTGCTTACGTGAGCGTGTCTCATAGCCCCGACTCACTTCGACTGATACAGCTGCGGGAAGTTCGCCACCGCCTGATCGAGCAGCGGCTGCGCCTGCTGCTGCACATTCGTCAGCTCGCTGGTCACATCCGAATTCGACCGAACGATCCGCTCCTGCATGTCCGCCAGCAGCTGGTAAATCTTCGAAAACGCGGGCGAAATACCTGGCGGCCGCGACGGCACTGTCAGAATCGACTGCTTCCACTTGGGATCGTTCTTCAGCTGATCCGACACCGCCATGCTGTCTGGATTTGTCTGGCTATACAGGTCCTGGTCCGCCAGATTCAGCCCCTGGGTCACGCCGTACTTCAGCCGCTGCCCATCGTCGCTGGTCAGCCACATGATGAAGTCCATGGCCTCTTTGGAGTGAGCAGCGGTGCTGGGAATCACCAGCGCACTGCCTCCGCCGTAGGTCGCGGGCGTGCCCTGGCCATTCTCAGACTGGATTGGCGCCACCCGCCAGTCCGTCTTGGGATCGTTGGCCTCCAGTTGCAGGATCTCGTCGGAGCTGTAGATGACCGCCGCGCACTTGCGCGAGATCATGAACTGGAGCGTGGTCGTATCGTTGAGCTCGTCGGTATTGCGCCAGCCCTTCTGCGACCACTCCTGTTCAAACTTATAGACATCAGTAACGGTCTGGTTGGTGAAATCTGCCTTGGTCGGCAGAATAGTCTTGTCCCAGTAGTCGCCACCCGAGGTCCATACCCAGGGCATGGTCTTGGCCAGGTTGTTGATCGGCATGCAGATCGGCCAGGCATTCGGATTCTTGGCCTTGAGCGTGTCGTTGACCTGACGCAACTGGTCCCAGCTCGTGGGCGGAGTATCTGGATTCAGACCGGCGTCTTTGAACATGTCGGCGTTGTAGACATAGCCGAACGGGTCGTATTCGTACGGCATGGCCCAGACAGCGTTGTTGATGTTGACGTAGTTGTTGTTGAGCAGACCCTTCAACTGGGTTTGCAGCGCATCGCCACCGATCGGCGTCAGCTCCTGAATCGAACCGGAGTCCATCAAGTCGAGCGGCGTGCGACTGACCTCGACTTTGGCCACGTCGATGACCTTCTTCGCCTGAATGTTGAAGATCAGGTTGGCAATCGCGTCCGTATCGCTGGGTCCATTCAACGAGGTCGTCGACAGATACTCGATGTCGATGTTGGGATGGTCCTGCATATAGCGATTGACCAGCGCGCGCTCGGCGGCTTCGGCGCTGCGTGCATTGAAATAGACCAGGTGGACTTTGTCGCCGCTGGCGGCGTTGGGCACCGCCGTGCCCGCCGCCGCGGCCTGGCCAGTGGCTGGCGTCTGACCCTGCGTCGACGACTGCGCCCCAGCCGGCGCATAGTTGCTTGCCCCCGTCCCACACCCGGCCAGCAGCACCCCGGCTGCCAGAATCGTTCCCATGCGGAGCAACCGCCCTGAGCTCATCGCCACCATCTCCCTCCCGGGCAAAGCCACGTAACCGAGGCCCCCACTTGAGCACTATCGGTGCTGTTTCAGGCATTATGGCCGACGCGTTGGTCAGTCGCCTACGGGCAGCCAGCTCTCGTAACGCGGATGTTCCGAGCCGATCGGCAGGCTCACGCTCTGGCCGGTCTGTGACGAGTAGTACATCGCGGTGATCATCTCGATCGAGCGTCGCGCATCGGCCAGGGTGACGGGCAGCTCACCACCTGTGCGCAGTGCCTCGTACAAGCGATAGAACTGGCCAGCGTAGTGCTCGGGCAGCGGCTGGAACTCGGCCAGCGTAGCGCCGATCTGCGCGGTGATCTCGGGCGAGTCGCCCACGAAGGTCCACGGATCCGCGGAGCTCGTATACGGCTGGGTGTTGCTTTCGGCCACGAGACCTCGGAACGAAAACCGCAGCCGGCTGATCTCGTCCGGCGAGCCGAGGGTCACCCCTGACGAGGCAGCCGAGCCGTCGGCCATCTCCAGGGCGATGGCCGCGCAGTCCTCGACTTCGATGTCGTTCACGCGGGTAGTGGTGTACGCAAACAGACGTCGCGGCGCGCCCAGCACGTAGCACAGCAAGTCGTGGTTGTGGATCGCATGGCTGAGCAGCGCGCCGCCGCGCTCGGTCGCCCATTTGCCGCGCCAGGCGACGGCGTAGTACTCAGGTCGGCGCCGCCAGGCCGTCTCGAGGGTGCCGAGATAGGCCTGCCCGGTCAGGCCGCGCGCCATCAGCAGTTTGAGCTTCTGCATGCCATGGCCGAAGCGGTACTGGAAGATCGGCATGACGCGCTTGCCTGAGCGGGACTCGGCGCGCGCGACGTCGTCGACTTCGCGCAGCGAGCTGACCAGCGGCTTTTCGCAGACGGCGTGCTTGCCGGCCTCGAGGACCTGGAGAATCTGCTCGTAATGCAGGTGCGGCGGCGTGCAGATATCGACGACGTCGACGTCGTCCATGCGGCACACCTCCGCGAAGTCGGTGACGACCCGCGCGACGCCGTGCTCCTCGGCGGCGTCCTCGGCCCGCTGCCGATCGATATCGCACAGGGCCATGACCTCAAAGCGGTCCGCGAGACTCGCATACCCGCGCCGCAAATGCGAGCGCCCAATCCCAAGCCCGACAACCGCGACGCGCAAGCGATCAGTTGGAGCTGGACTGCTGTCCGCCGCCGACAACTCGACACGACTGGCGACAGAGTCCGAGCGGACCGACAACCGTGACCGCTCGGCGGGGATCGGCTCGGGTGTCGTCACGCCGGAACCGCCTGACGCCGCGTGAGCGTCTGCGCTTGCTGCTGCGCGCGCAGCGCCAGCTCTGAGGCCAGGAAGGCGTGCGCCTGCGGCATGGCCGTCTCCGTGCGTCGCAGCACGTCGTCCAGCAGCTGCGGACCAAACGGCAGCGCCACGTCGCGGCAGTCAACGTAGCGCGCCGCCCGCTGGTCGACCAGGAACAGGTGGTCGCCGCCCGGCCGCCCGCCGACGTCGACGTACTTGCGCAGCTCGATGTACCCGTCGGTCCCGAGGATGGTCAGCCGCCCGTCGCCCCAGGTCGGCAGACCGTCAGGGGTGAACCAGTCGACGCGGATGTAGCCGCTACCGCCGTCGCCGCGCAGGAGCATGTCGCCGAAGTCGTCAAGATCGGGATACTCGGGATGCGCCAGGTTGCCCACCTGGGCGGCGACGACCTCGGCCGAGGTCGAGCCCGTGAAAAAGAGAAACTGGTCCACCTGGTGCGAGCCGATATCGGCCAGGATGCCGCCGTAGTGCTCGCGCTGGAAGAACCAGGCGGGTCGCGTGGGGGCGTTGAGGCGGTGCGGCCCGAGGCCGACGGTCTGCAGCGGGCGGCCGATGGCGCCGGCTTTGACCAGCTCGCCCGCACGCACGGTGGCGCGATTCTGCAGGCGCTCGCTGTAGGAGACCGAAAAGATGCGCCGTGTCTGCTGCTGGACACGGCGCGCCTCGTCGAGCTGGGCCAGGGACGTAAAGGCGGGCTTGTCGCTGAGATAGTCCTTGCTGTGGCGCATGGCCGCGACGCCGATGCCCGCGCGCTGATCAGAGATCGCCGCCGAGGCGATCAAGAGGATGGACTCGTCCTCGAGCACCTCCCCAGCCGATCGTGCCCGTCGCGCATGCGTGAAGGCCTGGGAAAACTCGGCGGCGAGATCATCCTCAGCCGCAAAGAACGAAACCAACTCGCCGCCCGCGTCGATCAACTGGCGGCTCATGCCATAAATATGGTTGTGGTTCACCCCCACCACACCGAAGCGAACCGTACGCTCACTCATATCAAAGTTTTACGGCCTACGACTCGGCGGGGGGTCGCCGCGGAAAGGAGCGCAGCGACTGGCGGCGGGGGGCGGCAGCCCCCTGACCCGTTGCGCTAGCACCCAGCCGTGCATGCACGGCTGGGCACCTCGGCGCATGCGCCGAGGTGAGGAGACCGCGCATGCGCGGTCTCCCGCCAACAATTACTCGTCAGCGACCCTCTTCTGATCAACGAGCCACTTGGCAAAGCCAAGCTTCTGTGCGTCCAATCCGCCGATTTCCTCGCGTAGGGGTGGCCGTGGTACCGGCACCGGCTCGCCACGTTCGAGCTTGCTCAGGATCGTCGAGACGCGCGCCTCTTCGAGCTTGGCGATCGCATCCAGCGGCGAGAGCGCCTCGCCCGAAATGCCCAGCTCTGGGTACATCGCGCGGC
>JAFAWJ010001023.1 GCA_019242065.1 Chloroflexota bacterium | reverse complement strand
GGGCCACGATGCGCGGTTCGTGATCCCGAGCTTTGCTCGCCAGTTGGCCGAGATCGAGGCCGGCCTACGAGACCCCGTGCTGCGGGTCGGCAACCTGGACGTTGCGCGCGACTTCACGGATGCGCGCGACATGGTGCGCGCCTATCGCCTGGCCCTGATCGAAGGGGAGCCCGGCGAGGTCTACAACATCGGCAGCGGGCGTGCGATCCGCATCTCGGAGATGCTCGACGAGCTGGTTGGGCTGTGCACGGTGCCGGTCGAGGTGCGCGTGGATCCTGCGCTCCTGCGCGCCTCCGACATACCCCGCCAGGAGGCAGACATCCGCAAATTCCAGGGCCTGACCGGCTGGCAGCCGAGCATCCCGTGGCACAGCACGCTGCGTGATACGTTCGTGTATTGGCGGGCAAAGGTCCGCGAGGAGAAGCTTAAGCCGTGCGCGTCCTGATTACCGGCATCACCGGGATGGCGGGGAGTTTCCTGGCGGAATACCTGGTCGATCATCACCCCAGCGTCGACGTTTTCGGCACGTTCCGATGGCGCAGCAAGCTGGACAATTTGCAAGATCTGCGGCGTCGGGGTTTGCTGAACGTACTCGACGAGGGCCAGCGAATCACCGACGAGGTCAGCCTGGCGCGAGTGGTACAGCCCGGCCGTGTCACCGTCATCGACTGCGAGCTGCAGGATGCCAGTGCCGTACGCGGGGTCATACGCGCGGTGCAGCCAGATCGCATCTTTCACCTGGCCGCCCAGAGCTTCGTGCCGACGAGTTGGACCGCGCCCGCCGCTACGCTGACCAACAACATCGTCTCCGAGCTCAACATCTTCGAAGCCGTGCGTGAGGCACATCTTGACCCGGTGATCCACGTTGCCGGATCTAGCGAAGAATACGGCCTGGTGTATCCCGACGAGGCGCCCATCTCGGAAAGCAATCCGATGCGGCCGCTCAGTCCGTACGCCGTAAGCAAGGTTGCCCAGGAAACGCTGGCTATTCAGTACTTCCGCAGCTACGGCACCAGGTGTATCGTCACGCGTGGCTTCAACCACACCGGCCCGCGGCGCGGTCAGGTCTTCGCGACCAGCAGCTTCGCCAAGCAGATTGCCCAGATCGAAGCTGGACTTCAGGATCCAGTCCTGCACGGCGGCGACCTCGACTCGCGGCGTGACTGGACCGACACGAGGGACATGGTGCGCGCCTACTGGTTGGCGGCCGAACGCGGCACGCCGGGCGAGGTCTACAACGTGGGCCGCGGCACGTGCATGCGCGTGGGCGACATGCTCGACATTCTCTTGAGCCACACCAGCGCGCCCATCACCGTCGAGCAAGACCCGGCCCGCATGCGACCGAGCGATGTACGGTTGCTGTGGGCTAACGTCGACAAGTTCAAGAAGGCCACCAACTGGGAACCGACGATCCCGTTCGAGAAGACCATGGCTGACCTGCTCGAGTACTGGCGCGAACGTATCCGCGTGGTGACCGCCGATTCGCTGGTGGCCGCGCAAGGTAGGTAGTTTCTGGTCGCGGCCGCGGCGGTCAAGGCGCCCTGGCGCGGCTTCGTCGGTGCGCTGCAATTTCTCACGCGCTTTCCGGTCCCGACTGCACACACCGATCTCAGGGACGCGCTTGTCTGGCTGCCGATTGTCGGACTGATCATCGGTGGCGTCCTGGCCCTGGCCGACCTGGGACTGGGGTGGCTGGGCGTTTCGCTGCTGTTACGGAGCACGCTGGTGGTTGTGCTGCTGCTGGTCGTGAGCGGCGCGCTGCACGCCGATGGTTTGATGGACACGTGCGACGCGGTGTTCGGACATGCTACGCCCGAGCGTCGACTGGAGATCATGCGCGATCCGCATACTGGCGCCTTCGGTGTGGCCGGACTGGTGTCGGTGGTCGCCCTGAAGATCGCCGCGCTGGCCAGTCTGCCGCCGCCGACGCGCCTGGGGCTGATCGTCCTGGCGCCGTGCCTCGGGCGCTGGTCGATCGTGCTGGTGACCACGCTGTTTCCCTACGGGCGGCCGACGGGTCTCGGCTCACCGCTCAAGGCGGCGGCCTCGCCAAAGGTGCTGGCTCTGGCGAGCCTGGCGCCAGCGGTGGCCTGCGTCGTCGTCGGGCCGCTGGGCATGGTCGCCGGCGTGCTGGCGTTCGCTGTGGCAATCGGTCTGGGTCGCTGGCTCATGACCCTGCTGCCGGGGCTGACCGGCGACTGTTACGGTGCAACATGCGAGGTCATCGAAACCGTCGTGTGGCTGAGCAGCGCACTGCTCTTGCCACGCTTCGGCTAACACGCGGTGGACACTGAGCCGATCCTGTGCGCCTCGGCGCATGAGCGTGGCCGGGCATTCCTGGAACGCTGGCGCGGCCGCCGACCGCCGTTCTGGTGCGTCCTGGCGCATACGGACACGTGTTTGCTGCCAGGCATCTCGAGCGCGGGTCTCACCGAAGAGCTGCGGCCCTACACGCCAGCCGCGGACGCCGAGGTCGTGCGCCTGGGCCGCCCGAGGTGCCTGCCGCGGTTGCCGAGCAATCCGCTGGGCGCGCCCGGACCGAGTGGCATCACGCGGGCGGCCCTGTGTCTGGCGCAGCTGGAGGTCCGGTTCGTGGGCGCTGGACTGCGCGTCTGGCCCGCGACGCGCGTGCTGCGCGCCGCCGAACGACCTGGCCGCAGCATCGAGCAGAGCGGGCCTGCCGTTGCCGACGCGCGCGAGCTGTTTGCCTCGGGCATGCAACTCGGGCGCGAAGCTGCCACTGACGGTGCCCCGTACGTGGTCATCGGCGAAAGCGTTCCAGGCGGCACCACTACCGCCCTCGCCGTATTGCTCGCGCTCGGCTACGCCGCCGAAGGCCGGGTCAGCGGCAGCATGCCCGGCAATGCGCACCTGTTGAAGTCGCAGGTGGCGCACGCGGCCCTCGACACGGCCGGCATGGCCGCGGGCGATGGACGGGCCGATCCGCTGCAGGCTGTTCGGCTCGTCGGTGATCCGATGCAGCCGCTGGCCGCCGGCATGGCGCTGGGCGCCTCGATGGCCGGCTGCGACGTGCTGCTGGCAGGCGGCTCGCAAATGGTGGCCGTGGCCGCGCTCGTGCGCGCCCTGGGCGATGACTCGGCATTGGAACGGGTCGCGATCGGGACGACGCGCTGGGTGATTGCCGACCCGGCGGCCGACGTCGCCGGCCTGGCGCGCGAGATCGATCCCGGTCTGGCGGTGCTAGCGGTGAACCTGGACTTTTCGACGTCACGCCACGTGGGATTGCACGCGTACGAACGCTTCGCGGTGAAAGAGGGGGTCGGCGCTGGCGGCGCGTGTATCGCCGCCCTGCAGGCCACTGGCGAATCCTGTGCGCGGCTGCTGACGGTCATTGACGAGGTGTATGACGGGTTACTCGGTAGACTCACGCCCAGTGATACGGCCGATTCTGGTAGTCGGTAATCCCGTTCTGCGCGGCAAGGCGCGCCGCGTGAGCCAGTTCGATCGCTCGCTTCAGAAGCTCATCGACGACATGATCGAGACCATGAAGCAGGCGCCTGGCGTTGGTCTGGCAGCGCCGCAGGTGGGGGTGCCGCTGCGACTGGCGGTCCTGGACGTGGAGGACAGGATCACCGTCATCGTCAATCCCGAGATTGTCAAGAAGATTGGCGAGATGGAGCTCGACGAGGGGTGTCTGTCGGTGCCCGGCTTCTGGGGGCGGCTCACGCGGGCGGAGCGGGTGTCGGTCAAGGCGCTCGATCGCAATGGCAAAGAGCTGCGCATTCGTGATGCCGAGGGGCTGTTCGCGCAGGCGTTGCAGCATGAAATCGATCACCTGGATGGGCACCTGTATATCGATCGGATGGAGACGCTGGACAAGCTGCAGCGCTCGGAGCCGCTGCGCAAGCGGGAAGCCGACGCGCGCGCCGCCCGCCGCGCCGCGGGGGAGGAGGTTGAGGACGAGGACGAGGCCGAGGCCGAGCCCGACTGACTTTCGCTTCGCGTGGACGACGTTGACGGTTGACAGCTTGGGTCCTGTCAAGATGATTCCTCATCCCGGATAATTTTGGTGTTGACATACGAATGTCACCAGCAGATCAGTTGAAGCCGCAATTGACAGAGAAACACACGTTTGAGCTGGCTTTGACAACCCCTTATCGGATCCTCGGGTACACTTGCGTGTCCGCATGAAACGGCTGATTTTCATCGTGCTCTTGACGGCCGTGGCCCTGGCGGTGGTGTGGCCGCAGAAGCCTGGCAACTACATCCCAGGCGGCGACGCGTTGCCTGGCAACCCGGGCATCCACCTGGGCTCCTTCACCAGGCAAGGTGCCAAACTCGGCCTCGACCTCCAGGGCGGCACGCAGCTCACCCTCCAGGCGGACCTCAGCCAGGTCCCCGCGGATCAGCAGAGCCAGGCCATGCAGGGCGTGCTCAACGTCATCGAGCGCCGCGTCAACGCCTACGGCGTGGCCGAGCCCGAAATCCAGCAGCTCGGCACTGACCGTATCATCGTCCAGCTGCCGGGCCTCAAGGACACCGAGCAGGCCAAACAGCTCATCGGCCAGACCGCCAAGCTCGAGTTCAAAGAGCAGGACGCCAGCGGCAACTGGGTCCCCGCCACCGGCCAGCTCAACGGCCAGACCGTCCCCCTCACCGGCGCCTACCTGAGCCCCGGCCGCCAGCAGGTCACCTTTAACGGCAACGCCGGCCTGCCCGAGGTCGCCTTCCAGTTCAACAGCGACGGCGCGACGCTCTTCGGCCAGATCACCCAGCGCCTGCTCCAGAAGCCGCTGGGCATCTTCCTCGACGGACAGGAGATCTCCGACCCGACGGTCCAGGCGGTCCTCACCGACAGCGGTGTCATCACCGGCCTCTCCCTCGACCAGGCCAAGCTGCTCGCGTTGCAGCTCAACGCGGGCGCCCTCCCCGTACCGATCAGCATCCAGTCTGAAAGCACCGTCGACGCCACCCTCGGCGCCGACTCGGTCCACAAGAGCATCGTCGCCGGCGAGCTGGCCCTGCTCGTGGTCGTGCTGTTCATGCTCCTGTACTACCGACTGCCAGGCCTGGCCGCCTCTGGCGCGCTGATCGTCTACGTGCTGGTCACGCTGGCAGTCTTCAAACTGATCCCGGTGACGCTCACCCTGGCAGGCATTGCCGGCTTCATCCTGTCACTAGGTATGGCGGTCGACGCCAACATCCTGATCTTCGAACGCATGAAAGAGGAGCTGCGCAGCGGCAAGACGATCGCCGCGGCCATTCGCGCGGGCGAAGACCGCGCCTGGCCGTCCATTCGCGATTCGAATACCTCGACGCTCATCACCTGCGTGGTGCTGTACGTCTTCGGCCAGCAGTTTGGGGCAACCATCATCATGGGCTTCGCCCTGGTCCTGGGCATTGGCGTCGTCGTCTCGCTGTTCAGTGCCATCTTCGTCACGCGCACCTTCCTGGAGCTGCTGCTCAGCCGATCCTGGGCCCACAGCGACCGCATGTTCGGCATGCACATCGAAGCAGCGCAGGTCGGCGGCGGGTCCGTGTCCACGCGGCGGCCGGCCGTGGTCAGCACGCGGGGCTGAGGGCGAGTAGAGCGATGTTCGACTTCGTCAAAAACCGACGCTACTTCTACCTGCTGTCAGCCATCTTCCTGGTGCCTGGCATCATCTCGCTGATCCTGCCGGGTGGTCTGAATCCAGGCATCGACTTCACCAGCGGCACGATCATGACCGTCCAGTTCGACAACCCGGTCAATGCCGATCAACTGCGCGATGCGCTCGGGCAGCTCGGCCATCCCGAAGCCGTGGTGCAGCAGTCGAGCGACAACACCTTTGTCGTGCGCACGCGGCCGCTGGCGCAGCCACAGCAGAGTGACACCGGCGAAGTCAGCAGCTCCGAGCAGCAGCAGATCGAGGACGCGCTCACCGCGCAGTTCGGCCCCATGCAAATCGTGAGCCTGGACCAGGTCTCGCCGCTGGTGGCGGAGCAGATCGTGAGACTCGCGGTGCTGGCGGTGGCTGCCGCG
>JAFAWJ010000998.1 GCA_019242065.1 Chloroflexota bacterium | reverse complement strand
CGGATGCCCGCCACCGCGTGGAGGAACTGCTCCAGCACCTCCGCGTCCGACTGTGCAAACAGCGGGTGATCCATCGGCAGATAGTTGCCCAGGTAGACCAGGTGCAGGCCTGCGTAGTCCTCGGGCGGCAGAAAGTTGGTGTGCTCGACCAGCGCCAGGAACGGCAGGTCGCGATCGTTGATGTTGAGCCAGTACACGCCCGACAGCAGCTGACGGTCCAGGCCGAGGATGAGCACGTGGGCGCCGTAGTGCTCGGGGCCCGGATACCGCTGGACGAACTCGGTTGGCAGCTCGGGGGTGAGCTGGGCGAACAGGCGCGTCGGCAGGGTGACCAGCAGACGGTCGAAGGCATGCACCCGGCCCGTATCCGTCTGGAGCTCGACGTGGCCATCCCGCGTCGAGATGCGCTCCGCAGCGACGCCCGTGACGACGCTGCCGCCGAGCATCTGGATGCGCTCGCCGAGCGCGTCATACAGCAACTGAAAACCACCGCGCAGATAGCCCAGACGCAGCGAGCGCTCGTGGACGCGGCTCCACAGCCAGCTCATGGCGATGTCGTCGGCACGCGCGCCGAACTTGCCGCGCAGAATGGGCTCCCACATCACGTCGTACACGCGTCGACCCATCAGGCGCGGCATCCAGCGCGCGGCAGTCCAGCCACTGAAGCCCTTTTCGTCGGGAATGGCTTTCAGCAGCGCCATGCCGACCAGGAACCGGGCGCGATCGACGGGTGACAGCAGCGGCAGTTTGAGCAGATCTGGAATGCGGCCCAGGCTCACGATTCGGCCGCCCGAGAGGGCGCTGGTATTGGGCTGGCCCCACAGCAAGCGGCTTTCCAGACCAAGCTCGCGAATGAAGCCGATGATCGTCGAGTCGGTGCGGAAAATGTGGTGATAGAACTTCTCGAGCGAGGTCGGGCCGACGCGAAACCCGGTGGCCAGCCCGCCGAGCTGCGGCTCACGTTCGATCACCGTCACCTGTTGGCCGGCCTGAGCCAGACGCAGTGCCGCGGCGACGCCCAGCGCGCCGCCGCCCAGCACGCCGACGTTCACGACGAGGGCTTTGGCGACGCGGCCGGAGCGGGCTGCGACGGCTGCGAGGCTGGCCCGCCGACGGTGATCTGCCAGGTGAAACCGCCTGCCTGGCCGCTGGCATCGCGCACCTGGACGCGCAGGGTGTGCGGACCATCGCTCAAGTGCGGCGCGGCGTGGATGGTCCAGTCACGCGGCGAGCCCTTGTCGATTTGCGCGCCGACGTCGGCGCCGTCGGCCGACAGCGAGGCGGATTCCAGGTCGGCGCCGCGGCCGACGAGCACGGCCGACAGGGTGACCGCGCCCGAGGCCGCGTGGCCGTTGGCGCCCGGCACGATCGTGCGCACGATGGGCGGGGCGGCGACGACGGACGGCGAGGGCGTTGCAGCGGGTGTCGCCGCCTGGGTCGGCGCGGGCGACGGCGCGGCGACGGCCGGGCTGGGCGATGGCTCGAGGTCGGCGACGCCGGGCGACGGCGAGGCATCGGCCACGGCACGTCGCAAGGCGTCGTTGGCGACCAGGGTTGGGGGAAGGCCGGGTGGCGTGGGCGGCTGCGTGCCCGGGACGGCACCGTGGAGCGGTCGGTCGCTGGCTGGCTCGCAGGCACACACGAGCAGGAGCGCCGCTGCCAGCAGGGTGACGTAACGCAGCCTGGTGGCCATTCGGCTGCAGTCTACGCAGTCGGACACGAAAGGTTTCAGAACAAACGCGGCACAGTGCGGCCTGCGTGTACGGTGTACCGCGTGCTGACTCTGGGGAGCTGGCTGTATGCCCACAGACGGCTGGTGCTGGTTGCCTGGGCAGCCGTCGGCTTGCTGGCGCTGCCCTTCGTGCCGCGTGTCTTTCGCTCGCTCAACGCGGGCGGCTTCGACAGCCCCGACCTCGAAGCCTTTCGGGCAGCCCAGCTGCTCTCAACGCGCTTCGGCTCCGACCAGTCCAACCTGGTCCTCGTCTACGACGACCCCAGCGGCACGCTCGACGCCAACGATCCGCGCTTTTCCCAGGCCGTGGATGAATCGCTGACCGACGTCCGCACCCTGCCCGACCTTGGCCAGATCGTCACGGCCGCCGACAACGCGCGCCAGATCGCCCCGGATGGCAAAGCGCAATACGTGAGCATCGCGTTGGCCGACACGTCGGGCAACGTCAGCACGATCGTGCCCAGCATCGAAAGCGCACTCCGGCCGACGAGTCTGCGCGTGACGCTCACCGGCGCGCCGGTGTTCTACCAGGACATCTTCGACGTGACCGAGCGCGATCTGCGGCGTGCCGAGCTGCTGTCAATTCCCACCGCGGCGGTGGCGCTCGTCATCGTCTTCGGCTCCGTGGTGGCCGGCGTGGTGCCTGGCGTGGTCGGCGGCACGGCGGTCGCGCTGACCCTCGCCTTGATGGTGGTCCTCGGCCAGTTCGCGCAGCTGTCGATTTTCTCGATCAACCTGGCCACCATGCTTGGCCTTGGCCTGGGCATCGACTACTCGCTGTTCGTCGTCTCTCGGTTCCGCGAAGAGCTCGGACGCGGTGCGTCCGTCGAACGCGCGGTGGCGTGGTCGGTGGCGACGGCCGGGCGAGCCGTGCTGTTCTCGGGAATGACGGTGATGATCGGACTGCTGGCACTGCTCACCTTCGACATCACCGCGCTGCGGTCGATGGGCATCGCCGGCGCGCTGGTCGTGGCCATCAGCGTGCTGGCGGCGTTGACCCTGCTGCCGGCGCTACTAGGCGTGCTTGGCACACGCATCGACGCGCTGTCGATCGGTCCGCTGGCGGCGTCGGCCTCGCGCGCATCGCGCGGCGATGGCTTCTGGTCGCGGCTGGCATACGCGGTCATGGCCCGTCCTTTTGCCGTGCTAATCCCGCTGCTGTTGGTGCTGACCGGCCTCGGACTGCCGTTTCTCCGGGTCGAGTTCGGCGCACCCGACGCCTCGATTTTGCCGACGGACGTCCAGTCGCGGCGCGGGTTCGACCTCTTGCAGGCGCACTGGGGCGCCGGCGAGCTCTCGCCCGTCCTCCTGGTGTTTCAGACGACGGATGGCTCGAGTCCGCTGCGTGCGGACCACATCCAGGCGCTGGCGGACTTCATGCGCCGCGTGCAGGCCGATCCGAGCGTGCAGCGCGTCACCAGTGTGGTGAGCGTCGACCCGCGTATCACGCCCGAGCAGTACGGGAT
>JAFAWJ010000807.1 GCA_019242065.1 Chloroflexota bacterium | reverse complement strand
GCCGACCGCGCGTCCGCGACGTGCGAACAGCTCCAGACAGCGACCGGCGGTCGGAAACATCTTGCCCGGGTTGCACAGTCCGGTTGGATCGAAGGCGTCTTTGATGCGCAACATCTGAGCGACGTCTTCCTGGCTGAAAATCAGCGGCATCAGATCTTTCTTTTCCATACCGATGCCATGCTCACCGCTGAGCGATCCTCCGGCCGCGGCGCACACGCGCATGATTTCGGCTCCGGCGTCAATCACGCGTTCCTCTGCTCCGTGCACGTCCGCATCCCACATGATCAGCGGATGCAGGTTGCCGTCGCCCGCATGAAAGACGTTGGCGATTTGAAAGCCCGACTCGCGTGAAATCTGTTGAATGCGCGCGAGCGTCGCAGGCAGCTTCGTGCGCGGCACGACGCCGTCCACCGTGTAATAGTCCGGAGTCAGTCGACCGATTGCCGCGAAGGCGCCTTTGCGACCCGCCCACAGCGCCGCGCGCTCGGCTTCGTCGCGGGCCAACCGGACGCTCAGCGCCCCACTCGCCCGACACACCTCCTGCACGGCTTCGGACTGCGCTTCCACTTCTTCGCGCAGGCCGTCAACCTCGATCAGCACCACGCCCTCGGCGTCGACCGGGTACCCGGCCGACGCGCGCGACTCGATGGCGCGAATGGTCAGGTTGTCCATCATCTCGATGGCGGCCGGCACGATGCGTTGCGCGATCATGCCCGCCACGCCCGAGCTGGCGTCTTCCATGTTGGCGAAGACCGCCAGAATCGTCTTGACGGTCTCGTTGATCGGGACCAGTCGCACCCAGATGCGGGTGACAATGCCCAGCGTGCCCTCGGAGCCGACCACCAGTCCGACCAGGTCGTACCCCGGCGCATCGGGCGCGGTGCCGCCCATCTGGACGATCTCGCCGTCGGGCAGGACCACCTCCAGCCCCAGGGTGTGATTGGTCGTCACGCCGTAGCGCAGCGTGTGCGGTCCGCCCGAGTTTTCGCCCACGTTGCCGCCGATCGTGCACGCCTTCTGACTCGACGGATCGGGGACGTAGGTCAGCCCGAACGGGGCCATGGCCTGGCCCAATCGCAGATTGACGACGCCAGGCTCGACGATAGCTCGCAGGTTTTCGGCGTCGATTTCCAGGATGCGCGTCATGCGCGCCAGGCTGATCAGCACCCCGCCTGAGGCGGGAATCGCCCCGCCCGAGAGTCCAGTGCCGGCCCCGCGCGCGGTGTACGGCACCCCGAAGCGGTTGCACGCCTTGACGATCTGACTGACTTCCTGACTCGACAGCGGGAACACGACGGCCAGCGGGCGGTGCTTGTCGATCGACCCGTCGTACTCGTAGAGCATCAGGTCGTACTCGCGACACAGGACGCGGTCGGTCGGCAGGAGCTGCAGCAGCTCGTCGACGATGGTGCCTTCGGCGACGGTCACCCGCGATTAGCCAGTCAGCGCTTCGCGCAGGAGTGGGCGCGTCGGCCACGCCTGGAGCATGGCGGTGTGCAGCGAGCGTGCGGCCAGACGCGGATCCTCGGCGTCGACAATCTCGGAAGTGACCGAGATCCCGTCCGCACCCGCGGCGATGACCTGGTGCGCGTTGCCGGCCGTGATGCCGCCACCGGCCAGCAGTGGCAGGCGGACCTTGGCCTTGATGCGCCGGATCACGGTCGGTCCCAACGGCGAGCGGTCCAGCGCATAGCGACTGAAGAAGACCGGCTCGACCACCAGGTAGTCGGCGCCGGCTTGTTCGGCGGCGACGGCTTCGGCCACGCTGCTGACCGCTTTCCCGACCAGGATGCCCCGCCCGGCTTGCTTGGCAGCCGAGACGGGCAAGCTGTCGGTCGAGACGTGCACGCCGTCGGCGCCGACCGCCACCGCGACGTCCACGCGGTCGTAGATGATCAGCAGCACACCGCCGAGTGCCAGTCGGCGCAAGCGCTCGGCTTCGCCAAGGAGGTCGCGCGCGTTCAGATCCTTCTCGCGCAGCTCGATCATGTTCAGACCACCCGCCAGGGCGGGCAGGAAGATGTCTTCCAGGGCCCGATCGCCGTACCGCGTACGGTCGGTCACCAGCAGCAGCAGCGGCGCCGCGGGCAAGCTCGACTTGGACGACATGATGAAGACTATGAGTCTACGGTTTCACTACTTCCGTCGGCACGTGAGTTGTCCTACAGTACGGGCGAAGGAGACTTTGCACGCAGACTCGAACGCGGTGACACATCACTTCACATACCAGTAAACCTGTTTGAAGCACAGGTAGCGCCAGGCCCCGCGTGCAGCGCATGCGCCGCGGGGTGACGAGGAAGGGGATCTCGAAAGACTCGGCGGGTGACCCTCGGCTCGGCACAGTCGTCATGGGCGGGACAAAACGTGGCGGGTAACCGCTCGACAACACCGTCCCAGTGTGCTCGACTCCACGCACATTCCAGCGTGGGGTGCGATGTGCCGCTGCCTGACAGCTCGCCTGGCAACGTCTGCTTCTCGTTCGTTTGAGAGGAGCACTTCGGGTATGTGCGGGATTTTTGGCTACGTGGGTGACCGCGACGCGGCGCCGCAGATAGTGCTGGCCGGGCTGAAGAAGCTCGAGTATCGCGGGTACGACTCGTGGGGGATCGCCGCGCGACAGGACGCTGGTCTGCCAGCGCGCTTGCTGGTCGAAAAGCACACCGGCAAGATCGGACAGGCCACGACGACGTTGCCGCCAGCGCGGGCGGCGCTCGGGCATACGCGCTGGGCGACGCACGGCGGCGTGACCGAGGCGAATGCCCACCCGCACCTTGACTGCCAGGGGCGACTCGCGGTCATTCACAACGGCATCATCGAGAATCACGCCGAGCTGCGGCGCGAGCTGATGGCCGCGGGCCACACGTTCGCGTCACAGACGGACACCGAGGTGGTGTGCCACCTGCTCGAAGACGAGCTGACCCGCGACACGGCTGTTTCTTCCGGATGCGCGAGGCTCGCGGAGGCTGTCATGGCCGTCTTTCGCCGCCTCGACGGCCTCAGCGCCATCGGCGTCCTCGATCCCCAGCTCGACTGCCTCGCCGCGGCTAAAAACGGCTCGCCCCTGGTTCTCGGCTGGGGCGACGACGGCAACTTCCTGGCCAGCGACTCGTCGGCCC
>JAFAWJ010000785.1 GCA_019242065.1 Chloroflexota bacterium | reverse complement strand
GCGCTGCACATCGTCGAGACGATTCGCACGGAGGCCTGCGGGCCGCGGATATGTGTTCCTGCCGCGGGCTGATGACCAGGCCCGATGCCGGATCTCGAGTGGTGAGGATAGTTTCGACTTCACGATGCGGGAAGAGTCTGACAAGTTCGATACCTATTCGGCGGAACGAGTCGCCGCGGCCAAGTACCCTTGGCAGCGGGTCAGCCCGACGCCAGACACGGTGCCATCTGAGCGGCTGATGCTCGAGTTTACTGACGGCTACCGGACTCGACGCTGGGCCGATCGCACACGCCTGGAGTCTGGACGCCAAGCTGCCACAACGAACTCGAGCGCGCCCATCGCCCGCTTTGCCGAGAGCATGCGGCAGCGGTACGAAGAGCACTATCTCTTGGCCCGGCTCACGTTTCCGCACTCGTTCACTTTCCATTTTGGCGTTGGCGCACGCATGGGCAACCGTGGTTCCGCAAGGCTACGTTGAGTACTCACGTCTTGCGTTCGTTGACACGGGTGGCCGTGGCTGGATTATTACGATCGGCGCGCCATGTCGGATGATGGAAGTGCAGCACGAAATCACCGTTGTACGACGCGACGGCATGATCGAGCGTCAGCGTTCCGATGCGTCGCCAGTTCTCAAAGATACGACGCTGGAACGCATCCGGACCAAATGTCTTGACATGATCGGTCACTTCCACGCTGAAGATGATCTGTCGTTTCGGGCGCCGATCGCCACGATCGAAGATCTGGCTCATGATTTCGTCGCGGAAATCCAGATCGTCGCCGCCGATCCGCGGCTGGCCGGGAGTCATCAACAAGCGCATGACGGCCGGCGCCCGTGTCGGTTCGCCGGAAGGTTTGCCAAGTTCGGCGATGTCATAAAGCTGGCGAATCGTCGGCTTGCTGTCGACCTTGCTGAATACGGCGCCTGTCAACATGAGGATAGATATGTCAAAGCCGCGCCGCCAACTGCTCGTGTTCGGCGCACTCAGTAACTCCACATCGTTGACATACTCGGTCCGATCGCCACCTATATCCTGCTGCGTGATGAAGCTCGCCGTAGGGAGTGGGAGTTCGTGCTCGGGCTCCGTCGTCGGGAACAGCTTTCCGACCAGTCCGAACGAACGCAGGTGGCCGCGACGCGTCTCGCGGCAACACGTCGAATACCGCGCGATGACGAGTGCCTTGCTGCCCGACTTGAAATATCCAGAGTAGCTTGTTGGCTGCGTAATTTCCCACACGCCAGAGAGGCAAATGCCATTTGGGTGAAGGAGGCGCCGGAAGCCTTTGCTGTCGGGTCCCCACCGCAGGTCCGCGCGCGAATCCACTGCTCGCGCCGTGGCCTGGCGGAAGAGATAATCTCCGCGCGGCGAAAGAATGCCTCGCAATAGCTTGAGCAATGTGACGTCGTAGATTGGCATGCGTCCGGACCCATCCCAGATACCTGGGTACGGGTGTGAGAACACCGCCTCGTGCACTTCGGAAAATCGCGAACCGACATACGCGCGATCTTCATCGACAAGCTGCTCTATTCCGTAGTGATTCGGCTGCATGAAGACGGCCTCCCGTCTGGGCAGCGTATCAGTGCGATTTGTCGGCTGCCGAAGCCGATCATGATCATCGTGCGCGTCTTGTCGTCCAGAACGCGCCGAGAATACAACTCCCGGTAGATAAAGTGAAGAAGTTGGCACGATGCTGCGTACGGCGCTGGTCGAAGCGGCGCACGCCGCGGTTCGCGCGAAAGACACGTATCTGAGCGCTCAGTTCCGTCGTCTGGCCGCCCGGCGAGGTGCGAAGAAGGCATCAGTTGCGGTAGCCCACTCCATCCTGGTCATCGTCTGGCACTTACTCCAACACGATTGTCCGTACCTCGATCTCGGCACAAACTACTTTGACGAACACGATCGCCAACAGGTCGCTCGCCGTCTCATCAAACGACTGGAAGGTTTGGGCTATCGGGTCGCTCTTGATCCGCTCGCTCCACGGGCATCCGCCCGCGCAGGCGTGGGTCCCGCCGCCCCCGGCATCGCGAGCGAGCGAGTCAGCCAGCCCAGCCCTTCGCTCACATGACCATGCATGTCCCAGAAGCGCCACAACGCCGCCGCAAGACGGAGGAGGGCATGACAAAGGTGGGGGCGGCGGGCTGCGGTCAGGACTGGGCACACAGTACCTTGGGCCGAGCGATTTTGCCCTACAGGAGCCCACATGTCCCTGTGATTCAAGCTGCAGATGGTGGTGATGGCCGATGACGATGCGGTCTGCATCGAGGACGTCGTCGTGCCGGACAAGCAGCATGAGCAACTGGAACACATCGGTCTGAGTCTTGATGAGGCCAAGACGCTCCTGCTGGGATTGCAGCGTCAGGTCGTGACCCGCCAGATCGCAGCGTTCCTGACCACCCGAGCCGCATGCACGAGCTGTGGCCGACCGCGCGGCATCAACGATCACAAGACCATCGTTTTTCGAACACTCTTTGGCAATCTTGAGCTTGCCAGCCCGCGGCTGCGACGGTGTCCGTGCCAGCACGACGGACAGTTGTCGACAAGTCCGCTGGTCGAGCTACTACCGGAGCACACCGCGCCCGAGCTGGTGTATCTGGAAAGCAAATGGTCGTCGTTGGTCTCCTACGGTCTGACGGTGAAGGCTTTGTGTGACTTCTTGCCGATCGATGCCAAGCTGAGTGCCACGTCGGTGCGACGGAACACCTTGCGTGTGGCCGCGCGCTGTGAGCGTGATCTGACGCACGACGAGGCGGCCACCCAACCCTTGAGGTCGGGGCAAGACGTGCCGGGCGTGGTGGGCATCGACGGCGGGTACCTCCGCCATTGGGAGCACAAGCACACCCATTTCGTGGCGATCGT
>JAFAWJ010000717.1 GCA_019242065.1 Chloroflexota bacterium | reverse complement strand
ACAGGTTCTCTTCACACACGAGACGACACAACAGGTTCTCTTCACACACGAGACGACACAACAGGTTCTCTTCACACACGAGACACACGACAGGTTCTCTTCACACACGAGACGACACAACAGGTTCTCTTCACACACAACAGTTCCTCTTCACACAATGTGTTTGACAGGACCCGAGCCGCGAGCCCCAGGATTGACGTCCCGGTAGGCTGGAAAATCTTGGCACTCCGTCTCGGGCTCGCCCTCCTCGTACTGGGCATCCTCGCCGTGGCGACGCCGGCATGGCTGCCCTGGCTGGGCACGTCACTTACCGAGGACGACCCGCGGGCGACGGCCGACGTGGCGCTCGTGTATGAGGGCACTGGCGCCACCGCCACATCGGTCGCGGAGACCTGGCGGCAGCAGGGCCTCGTCCGTGATGTCGTCATCGTCGAAGCGCCCGTCAAAACTCATGCGCTGGTGGCGTACTGGACCGACTTTGTCCGCTGGGGCCTGGCGCCCCCGTCGCCGACGCCCGCCGAGTACCTGCGCGTGGTCCGCGCGCCATCGACTCAGGCTGGCCAGCAGGCAACCGCCGCGCTACCCGCGCTCGAGGCCGACCAGGCCCACAGCGTGCTCGTGCTGGGCGGCGGCGGCATCGGCTCGCGGCTGGTCGAACGGCAGACCGCCGAGGTGCTCCAGCCGCAAGGCATCAGCTCGCGCATCGTCGACTACGGCGACGGTGGCCACGACCCGCGCGCCTGGTACCGCAACGCCGAGGACCGGCGCGCCGTCCTGGACGGCTGGCTGCAAGTGCTGGTGCCGTACCTGAGCGGCTACGACGCGGATTCGGGCACGTAGATCACGTAGTCGCCGTAGCGGGCTACCTCGTGAAAGCCGACGCTGGCTGATGCACGCGCAAACAGGTCGGCCATATACGGCTCGCGCTGCCAGGTCACCAGCGCCGCCAGCGGCTCACCCATCCACGTCGCCTCGAACGGACGGCCGGTGCTCAGCGCGTACACCAGGTTGTCCTGGTCCACGTAGCGCTGGTCGCGGCTGCGTATCGCGACTTCTTTGGCCGACACATACGTCTGGCCAGGCTGCAAATGCGTATCCACCCAGTCGGCGGCTGCCTGGGTCCCGGTCGTCCCGTACCAGTAGTCGGTCTGGTACTCGGCGCGCACCTGGACCGCGTCGACTGCCACCGACCAGCCCACGGCCAGTCCAACAAGCGCCACGGCCGCGGTCGCGATCGGCTGCCGCCAGACGCTACCCACGACCAAAGCCACCACCATGACCCCCAGCAACCACAAGCCAGCCGTGGGCTCGATCACCCACGTCCGCTCGAGCGCCCAGTCGTCGCGCACCAGTGCCAGGGTGACACCCAACGCGGCCACTGCCGCCGCCGCACCGCAGGCCGTGACCAGGCGTGGCCGCAGGCACCACAGGTGGGCGATGACCGGCGCGCCGATGCACGCCAGCAGCGGGGTCAGCGCCACCTGGTATTTCGGCAACCAGCCGGCGCTCTTGTTGACGTAACCCAGCACGAGCACGACGCTGAAACCGATCAGCAGATCCACATTGCGCATCCTCCAGCAGCGGAGCAACTGCGCCACGCGCACTGCCACGCCGACGAGTCCGAGCATGACCACACCCGGGCCGAGCCAGATGACCGTCGGCTGCAGGCCTTCGATGAACGCGCCCGGGCTGGTGTACGCGCGGTGCGCCACGTCGGCCGAATCCTGCCACTGGACCAGGTTGACGCCAAACGGCATATCCAGCGGGAAGCCCAGCCACGTGCCGATGCCAACCCACGCGACGCCAGCCAGGGCAATACCCGCGCCGCCGATGGCGACGACGTGCAGCCCGCCGCGCAGCCAGCGGCCCCGCAGCACCTGCCAAACGCCGATTACCGCCAGCAGCGGCAGCGGGTTGGTCATCTTCGCCCACAACATCACACCGAAGAGCGGGCCAAGCCACAGCCAGTATCGGCGCGTGCCCTCGAGCCGCGGGTACAGCCACAGAAACAGCAGACACAGTGGCAGCAGGAGCGGAAAATCGATGTCGAGGACCAGCGTGCTCTGGATGACCAGTGGGCACAGCATCACCACCGCCGCGGCCGTCGCACCCGCCACCTGCTTGACGATGGGTGGCCCGCGCGTGAGGTCGTGAGCCAGCACAAACGTCAGGACGGCGGTGGCCAGGCCGCCAGCGACGCCGAGCAGTCGGAGGACGGGCGGCGTCCAGCCGCCGATTTTTGCCAGCAGGCCGTCGGCGTAGATGTACAGCGGCGGATGCCAGAGGGCCCACTGCTCACGGTGCGAGAAGTCGCCGCGGTCGCTCATCCAGCCCTGGTTGCCGTACGGCAGGCCGGTCTCGGCCACGGCGCGGGCGCCGAGCGCAAAGTTGGCGTCGTCGTACATCAGCGGACGGTTGAGCTGGACCGCGACCAACACCAGGTACGCGCCGCACGCGACGACGGCGACTGCCAGGGCGGCGCGACTCATCGGCCGACGACGCGGTAGCGCACGATCAGGCCGATCATCCGCGCGCCGACGCGGAATGTCGTCGCCAGCGAGCCGGTGATCTTGGATTCGCCGACGCGCACCCGATAGTTGACCGGCACTTCCACCAGCCGCAGGCGCTTCAGCAGCGCCAGGCACACCATTTCAGGCAGGAAGTGTGAGCCGCCGACGGTGAAGCGCGGCAATAGCGAGTCGGCGGCCGAGCGGCGGATCAGGCGCAGGGTGCAGCCGCAATCCGACAGCGACGGTCCGCCGAACAGGACCTGTAACAACTTGGCAACAACCCAGTTGCCCCAGCGCAACTGCCAGCCCATGTTGGCCCCGTGCCAGATCAGCTCACGTGTGGTGCGGGTGCCCAGGACCAGGTCGAAGTCGTCGGCGTAGGCCAGCAACTTCAGGACGTCCTTGCCCATGAAGGTGCCGTCGGGTTCGGCCAGGACGACGTACTCGCCTCGAGCCTCTGCCAGGCCGCGTCGCAGGGCGTTGCCGTAGCCCTGGCGCGTCTCGCGCACCACGCGTGCACCGGCCGCGGTGGCGCGGGCGGCGGTGGCATCGCGTGAGTTGTTGTCGACCACGAGCACTTCGTCGACGGCGGGCAGCGCGCCGAAGTCGACGACCGCGTCGGCAATGCTGGCCTCTTCGTCGAAGGCGGGAAAGACGACCGAGACGCGGTGGCCCTGCCACATGGCAGGCATTGTTCCCCGGCGGGGTCCCAGGTGGGAAATGCGGTTTACGGTCACGGTGACATACGTGTTTCAGGACGAGCCGACGCGTCCGATTCGGACCGACACGACACCCGTGGATCTCCCGACCGTGATGGGCTTGACAGGTCGGCGTCAGGAGGTCGTGACGAGCGAGTCCTTACAGGCCGAACTCCTCGCGGAGGCGGCTCAACTCAGCCAGCGCATGCTCCAGCAGCGCGCGATGCTCGGACGTGTTCAGCCATCGCGAGACGCCGCTGGCGTGCGGCAGCGGCACGTACACGCGCCCGTCGCGTGCAAAGACCTGGCCCACGGTCTCGGTCAGTGGCCGCTTGCCCAGAAATGCGTCGATGGCCATCTTGCCCACCAGCAGCACCACTCGCGGCTGCAGCGCGCGCATCTCCCAGTCGAGGAAGTGCTGGCACAGTCTGATCTCGGCGGCCGATGGCTGCCGATCGCCGTTGCCCGAGGCCGACTTGCCCGGGAAGCAGCGTGTGAGGGACGTCAAGTACACGTGCTCGCGGAAGTAGCCCGCCGGAAACCCTGCGCGATCCAGCCATCCCGACAGGAACCCACCCGCCGGACCGGCGAAGTGGTAGCCCTTGCGATCGGTCACCGGCCCCGGCGCCTGGCCGATCAGGACCATGCGCGCATCTTCGAGGACAGCCGGCCGGATCGGGTTGGCGTGCGGGAGCAAACCCGCCGCCTCGCACGCGCGACACGCCAGTACCGCCTCGGTCAGACCCGCCAGGGGACACGCTTGACGCTCGTCAGAACGCATACCTATGCTCAGACGAGGTTCCCGCCCCGTAAGCGCCTGGTGAGGGTTCGCATGAAAACGTCCGCAACCACATGAAGCAACCTTGGCATTTTCTCCAACTCCAACTCCAACTCCAACTTCGACTCCGAGTCCGACTCGCGGCTCCGCGAGCGCGTCAGGTTCTGCCCGCCATCGCCGCCATTGGCCTGCTCGCGCTGACCACCGCGTGTAGCAGCGAGGCCACCAATCCGCAGACGGCGTTCAACCCACGCACGGACTACGCCAACATCGGGCTGGACCTGTTCAAACTGGTCATCGTCCTGGGCGTGATCATTGGCGTCCTGGTCGAGATGGTGCTGGTCTTTACCGCCATCCGCTATCGGCGCAGGGCGAACGACCCAGTGCCGCCCCAGATCCACGGCAACACGATTGTCGAGGTTCTGTGGACCACCGGGCCGGTCATCGTGGTCGGCGCCATTCTGTTCTTCACGCTGCCGGTCATCTTCAGCACCCAGGCGCCAGCGCCCAGCGGGTCCATGAATATCGACGTCACGGGCCATCAGTTCTGGTGGGAGTTCGGCTATCCGGACGCCGGGGTCCTGACCGCGAACGAGTTGCACGTTCCAGTAGGACAGACGGTCAACCTGGTGCTGCAGTCGGACGACGTGATCCACTCGTTCTGGGTGCCGGCCCTGGGCGGCAAGCGCGACGCGTTTCCGGGGCATACCAACTACATCTGGTTCAAGGCCGACAGTGTCGGCGAGTTTCCCGGACAGTGCTACCAGTTGTGCGGTTACTCGCACGGCAACATGCGCGAGTTCGCCATCATCCAGAGCCAGGCCGACTTTCAGGCGTGGCTGACCGCCCAGCAGGCGCCGGCCGTCACGCCGACGGACCCGACGGCCGCCGAGGGCGCCCAACTGTTTCAGACGCGCGGCTGCTCGGCCTGCCACACGATCAACGGGACGCCGGCCAACGGCAACGTCGGGCCGAATCTCACCCACGTGGCGAGTCGCGGCGTGATCGCGGGCAGCATCCTGGAAAACAACGCCACCAACCTGCGCCGCTGGCTGTCAGACCCGCCCGCCGTCAAGCCAGGGTCGATCATGCCGAACCTGGGGCTCAACGACCACGAGTTAGACGTGCTCGTCGCCTATCTACAATCACTCCAATGACGAGGATGTTTGGAGGGAATCCGCGCATGCGCGGATTCCTCAAGGTGGCGCATGCGCCACCTTGCCCAGCGGTGCATGCACCGCTGGGTGCTAACGCAACGGGTCAGGGGGCTGCCGCCCCCCGCCGCCAGTCGCTCCCTGCGGTCGCTCCTTCCCGCGGCGACCCCCTGCGCGACGTGCTGGCCGCGACTGGCAACCTTCGTGATAGTCGTGACACGCGGTTAGTGATTAGATATCGATGCCCCATGCGTGAAACCCTCAAGTCGAGCTATCAATCGCGGTTAGCGCGTACGCGGGGGGTCGCCGCGGGAGTGAGCGAAGCGAACGGCGGCGGGGGGCGGCAGCCCCCTGACCCGTGCGAAGCACCCCAGCGGTGCATGCACCGCTGGGGCAGAGTGGCGCATGCGCCACTCTGGGAACCCGCGCATGCGCGGGTTCCGTCCAAACGAAACGGAGAGCTATATGGCGGTAGTTAGCGCACCGTTGTCGCACGCGGGCGGGATGGTCGTTGCGCCGCCGACGCTGGCGGAGCCGGCGTATCGCGGGTTGTGGAGCTGG
>JAFAWJ010000175.1 GCA_019242065.1 Chloroflexota bacterium | reverse complement strand
TACTGAATGCGGTCGTGGATTCGGCCAGCTGGGTGAAGGCTCCACCGGCAATCGCCAGACCCTGGTAAGGGCTATTGAAGACGGCGTCGCTGAAGGTGGGAAAGTCCATCAGTTTCAGGGTGGCAGTGATACCGATTTTGGCCAGATCCGCTTGAAGGATCTCCGCCAGCGAGGCGATTTCCGTCGGATAGGCGAGGTTGTGGTACAGAATGTCAATGTTGAAGGCACCCACGCCCGCGCTCGCCAGGAGCGACTTCGCTTTGTCGAGGTCAAACGTGTACACGTTGTTTTTGGCTGGCTCCGCGGCGCCCGCTTGCGGCGGCCAGGGCAGGTCCTGACCTGGACCGACCAGGTTTACCATGACCGTCTGCGCGAACCGCTCGCGATCGAGCGCATAGTTCAGCGCCTGACGCACCACGTTGTTGTCGAGGGGTGGATAGGTGCAGTTGACGAAGACGCAGAAGTACTGACCGCCAATGAACGTTCCCAGATACGTGTAGGTTGGATCCTGCTGCAGCCGCACCGCGTCGCGAATCGGCGGGCTATCGGCCAGGTCAATGGCGGAAGCTTCCAGTTGCGCGATCTGCGCCTGGGCGTCGGTGAAGACTTTGATCGACACGCCGTCGAGATAGGGCTTGCCGCTTTGCCAGTAGTTCTTGTTGGCGTTGAACGTGAAGTGGTCGCCCTGGACCCACTCGACAAACGTGAATGGTCCGGTGCCGACGGCTTTGGTCTTCGCGTCCGGACCTTCGACGGTGTCATGATCGAGCATGTTGAAGTACTCGAAGAAGTCGAAGGCGCCGGGGCGCGGTTTATCGGCGGTCAGGACGACGGTGTACTTGTCGGGTAGCTCGATATCGGTGAACCAGGCGCTTTCGGTTGCGAAGGAGCCGACATACGGCGCAACTTTGGGATCGCGCACGCGCAGCAGGTTGTATTTGACGTCGTCGCTGGTGAACTCGCGACCGGAGTGGTACTGCACACCTTTACGCAGGTTCAGTTTGAACTGGGTCAGGTCGCTGTTGAGGTCCCAGCTTTCCGCGAGCATCGGCTGGGGCTGGAGCTTGTCGTCGTAGTCGATCAGCCGGTCGTAGGCGAGGAAGGTCACGTTGACAGTTGCCTGGGTGACCTGGTGGCCGTCGATGGTGCCGAGGTCGCCGATCATGCCGACTTTTAGCGTGCCACCGGCTTTCGGCGGTGCGCTGGCTGTTGCCTGAGTAGCCGCAGGCTGGCCGCTCCCGCCAACACCCGACGTGCCAACGGGCGAGCTGCCAGCCGGCGTCGTGCCAGCCGGCGAGGTACCAGCGGGCGAAGTCGCGGCTGCGGGTGGTGTCGTCGTTGGCGGGGCGGCGGCTGGAGCGGGCGCGTTTTGCGCGGCGGACGCCGGCGTGGACGACACCGCGGCGGGCGCGGTCGATCCGCAGGCCGCCAGGAGCGAAACCCCCACGGCTGACAGCAGCAGGCGCATGGCCTCGCGTCGGCTTGTCATGGTGCGCCCGTTGTACCTCCCGATCGTATATGATGGCAAACCCGGTTGCAGTTCAACGTCCGCGCCATTGGCCGCCTTCCCCGCAGCGTGTGGACCTATGCCAGGCTCGCGCCCGTCACCTGGTTCGAGGCTGGCACGCTCGCCGCGTGTCGGTTTCCGCGCACCGATGCGGCGGTGGGCGAGCTGGCTGCCGCTGGTGTCAGATTGATCGTCAATCTGCACGAACGCGCGCACCGGTCGGCGCGGCTGGCTCGCTACGGTGTGAGCGAGCTGCATCTGCCGGTGGCGGACTTTTCGGCGCCGACGCAGGCGCAGCTCGAGCTCGGCGTCGAGGCCATCGAGGGCGCCCTCGGCGCGGGGACGCGCGTGGCGGTCCACTGCGGAGCGGGGTTGGGCCGCACGGGCACGCTGATCGCCTGCTACCGGGTGCGGCGCGGCTTGACGGCCGAGGCGGCCATCGCCGAGGTGCGCGCGAGGCGCCCAGGATCAATAGAAACGGCGGCCCAGGAGGCCGCCGTACGCACCTTCGCGCGCCTGAATTACTGAGGTTTGAGACTCAGTCTGCTCCCCACGGGCGGGTTACAGGGGCTCAGAACCTGAATCGTTTTGTCCGACAGTTGCGCGCCAGTGGCTGGACGGCGCGACTGCGCACCTGGGTCGCCGTCAGTTGCGCCGGACGGAGCATGCCAGCCAGCTCCCTGGAGTAGACCGACTCGACCAGCGCCTCACGGCTGGAAAACTTTGCCGACGTCGAATGCAGCGGCTGATCACACACCGAACAGCGATGCTCCTGGGCAATGCGCGACGTGTTACACGTGGGACAAAACACATACTGGTACGACATGGTCAACTCAGACTCTCCGCAGCTCAAATGATGCCGCCAGCGACGTTGCGACGACATCGGTCGCAACGCGCAACTTGCCCTACGCGCTTTGGCGTACTGTTTCAGCGCTCCGTGTCCGCAACTTGCTCCATGACGAACTCGAAGTAGCCGGCGGCTTCGGTCATCGAGACGCGGTCTTTGACGTGGGTGACCTGCGGGGTGCGATCGGGGCCGAGGACGACGGTGATGGCACCCGTCACCGGCCACCACTTGCGGCGGATGGCGCGCGCGGAATCGAAGCTGGAGACGCCGTTGGGTCCAGCCGCTGA
>JAFAWJ010000999.1 GCA_019242065.1 Chloroflexota bacterium | reverse complement strand
ATATTGGGAATGAAGTCTCCCCACAAATGGAACGCAACGAAATCCCACCGCACCATGTCGTACACCAGTACGGCTACGAGACCAGCAATGAAACCCTCCAGGGCAACACGTGCATGCCGCGGAGAACGCACGCCAAGGACAATCGCGAGTACAACAGACGGCACGACCATGACCGTCGCTCCAGTAGGAAGCGTCCAGAGACCGCCGATCGTGAGCGCCAGCGCGCCAATTGGGCTGAAGCCGATGCCCATGTACGTCAAGCTAATCAACACCCCACGTCCATTGAGGGAGAGCGCGTGCGAGCTGAATGGTGTTGTAGTTGGGTTCGAAGCCATGACTCGCATGCTGTCTCCTGGAGTAAACGTCGCCAGGCTCGCGAATGGCGTGCCAGAGGACAAGCTTTCGGATGAAGACATTGGACCAGGCAACAGCCGGCTAACCATTAGACACTGCGCGCGCACCGTCACGCCGGCCGCGCTTCCAGAACGTGGAGCGGCGAGTCGGTCCGAAACATCCGCTCGAAATGCAGGCCCGCGCTCGCGAAAAGGCGCTCGAATTCGACGCACGTCCGAGCTCGACCTCCATTCATAACCAGCATGCGCAGGTCGCTGAACACGGCCAGGTTCGGGTGGCTGTGTCGGTCGAGAACAGGCTCTACCAGCACAACTCTCGCTTGATCGTGCATCGCGGTACGGCAGTTCTCAAGGATGCGGGTGGCGGTTGCATCGTCCCAGTCGCTGGCGATGTTTTTCAGGACGTACACGTCGGCGCCGCCTGGGACGGACTCGAGGAAGTTCCCACCAATGACCTCGCAGCGATCCAGCACTCCCGCCCGCTCCAGCAGTGGGCTGGCACCGGCGACCACGTGCGGCTGATCGAACAGGAGGCCGCGCAGATGTGGGTGTGTCATGAGCACGGCTGAGATCAGCGCACCCCGACCACCGCCGATATCAGCAACGGTGTTGAACTGCGAGAACGGGTAGGTCTCGGCGATTGTCGCCGCCACCGCCGCGGAATTCGACGCCATCGCGGCGTCGAACTCCGCACCGGCTCGCCGGTTGTGGGCTCGGTAACTCCAATTCGAGACGCCGTGGACTCGCGGGAACGCCGCCTCACCAGTCTGGATGGTTTGCTCCAGGTCGCCCCAGCTTGCCCAGAACGACGGACTGCCAGTGGCAATCGCCCAGAAGCGGACTGAATCCGGCAGATCGGACCGGAGCCATTCGCCCTGGAGGGTCAACGAGAACTCGCCCTCGCTACTTTCGGCGAATACTCCGACATTGGTCAGCGCACGCATCAGGCGGTACAGGCTTGGCGCGTGGGTGCCGGATGCGTTGGCCAGCTCGGCAAGAGTCTGTGGCCGCTCGAGCATGAGATCAGCCAGCCCGAGCGTGGCGGCGACCTGGATTGCACGTGAGACTTCGAACCCGTTGACAAGCTGCAGCAGCCCGGCGCGCGCGTGAGATGCGTTAGAGTTCATGATCCAGGCTCCTATTTGCCGGTGGCGCGCGCGGCCTGGTCGACGAAGCTCGAGTCCACCAGCACGTCCACGGAAGGTTCCTTGTCGATGTACCCCCGCTCGCGAGCCCAGGCGACCTGGTTGCGGATGTTGTCGAGATGCATAGCGCCTCCGGGAGTAAGCGCCGACAGATTCATCCGCGCGAGCAGGCCGACGTCCTTGACAGGCGTGAATCGCGTCAGCGTCTCCAGCGCCGGCTGGCGTAACTCAGCGGAGTTCAGCGCTGCCTGCCAGTCATTCACGCCGCGCAGGTAGGCCGCCATCCAGGCTTGCGCCACCTGCGGGTGATCGCGCCAGAAACGCGGCCCGAAGAAAATGTACGTGTACTGCAGATTCGGCATGATGTCGGAGGCGCACAGCCACTTCGTGGCCAGGTTGTTATCGGCGTAGCTGGTCGCCGTGGGCTCGCTGCCGATCGCGACATCGATGGCGTGATTGGCGAACGCCGCGCCCATGTCGCCGAAGGGCAATTCGACGTACTCCACGTCGCTCGGCTGCAGATTGCCCTGCCGCAACAGGGCATCGGCGAGATACTCCACCGTGCTGGCTTTCGAGGCCAGCGCGATTCGGCGACCCCTCAGGTCCTCCGTAGCCCGAATCGCGCCGCTGTCGGCAAGATCCTTGCGGACGAGGACCCAGGTAGCCGAGTGTTCACAGCCGCGGTTCTCTGACTGCGAGGCGACGATGCGAATGTCGAGGCCCTGATTGACCGCGTTGAACAGGCCCGCCGAGAGCACACCGGCGGCGACGTCGATGTCTCCGTTGGCGAGATACGGAATAGACTTCGCCGCCGAGTCGAGCGTGATGAAGTCCGTGGCGATGTTCTTCTGGGCGAAGTAGCCGCGCTCCAGGGCGAGGTAGAGCGCCGCTTCCGATGTCGTACCCACTACCTGTACATGGACGGGTGTTGGCGCAGCCGGGGCGGGCGCACACCCCACCAGCAGGGCAACGAGTGACGTAAGACCGCCCAGAAGACCGAAGGACGACCTGTGAAGCATGGGTCAAACCTACGCCGCGCTTTGATGAGGAGCATCCACCATATGGTCCATGTGCGCCGTGGGTGTCAAATTGGACCATTCGGCCCAATCAGGGCTGATGGCGGAGCATCGCTGCCGTGGCGGCCGCGCGCGACGAGACGCCGAGCTTGCTGAAGACGTTGTCAAGATGGCGTTTGACGGTCTTGTCGCTCAGTACAAGCTCGTCCGCGATCTGGCGGTTTGTTTTGCCCTCAGACACGAGCTGAAGGACCTGGAACTCGCGCGGGGTGAGTCCGAACCGGTTTACACCGTTCCGGGCAGTGGCGGAGACCAGTGATGGCTCCGGTGTCAGGGCGTATTCGATCGCCTCGGCGAGGGACAGCCGTGCACCGTCGGACCAGGCCTGGTCGGCGGCGGAACCACCCAACTGCTTGCGTGCGGCGCCCAGATAGCCGCCGGTCGCGTCCAGCGACAGCACGCCAGGCGCTCCCTTGAACGCAACAACCGAGAACTGCCAGCTGTAGGGCAGTCCCGAGCGAGTGGCTTCGGGCGCGCCCCGGTTCCGCGCCGCAAGACTGCTCGCAGCCGAGGCCAGTCGGAGCGCGCGCACCGGCTGGTGCTGCGAGGCAGCGAGACACGCCAGACCCTGCAGAAACCAGGACACCCGTCCCTGGTCGCCGACCTCGCGGCACAGCCGCAACCCCTGGTTGAGCACGTCCCAGGCACGCGACGTGTCCTGCTGCTCGATCGCGATCATGCTCAATTCCCAGAGCACGATGGCGGCGTGCCAGACATCGCCAAAGTCGCGCAGCCCGGCCAGACTTTCTTCGAGCAGCGCGCATCCTTCGGTGTACTCGCCAAGTCGATAGAGCACAGCGCCCAGCCGCCGCGCGCAGACCGCCAGTCCATAGCGGTTACCACCATGTCGAAAGCCTGCCATCGCGTCGATCAGGACCGCTCGCGCGGACTCAAGGTCGCCTTCCGCCATGGCGACTGAACCACGGGCGGTCCGAGCGAATGCTTCGAGACTCGCGTTATCGGCGTCTCGACTCGCGTTGATCGCCTCGTCCAGCAGTGCGCACGCCCGGACATGATCGCCACTGGCGCGCGCTACATCACCAAGTCGGTAGAGCGCCAATGCCATCCCGGCGGTGTCGCCGACCTGCTGCGCAAGCGACAGCGCCTCCTCGGCCAAGGAGCCTTCGGACGCAACGGCGTCGTGGCGAAACGCCAGGAAACCCGCCCCCAGCAGCAGCCGGATGCGCGTTGAAGCATCCCCGCCAGGTAATTGCAGGATGCGTTGCAGCCACGTGCGACCCTCGGTGAGATAGTTCCGCAGCAGCCAGAACTGCCACAGGCCTGCTCCAAGCCGCTGCGCCGCATCCACGCTCTCGTTCGCGACCAACCAGCCAAGCGCAGAACGAAAATTGTCGTGGTCGCCTTCCAGGTGCTCGAGCCGATCGCGCCGATAGCCGACCTGCGCGAGCTGCTCCGCGGATGCCTCCCAGTTCGGCGCAAACGATCGAGTGGCGAGCCCCACGAAGAACTCGGCGTGCCGATTTCGGACGCCGGCCATTTCGGCCGGGCCGCGCTGCTCCAGTCGTTCAAAAGCAAACTGCTGCAGTGGGCGCAATAGTCGGTAGCGGCTCGGCCCATGTCGCGCGTCCATCAGCACCAGCGATTTGTCCACGAGCGAGGCCACAAGATCGAGGACGCTTTCCCGATCGATCCCATCGCCGGAGCAGACCACCTCAGCAGCCTCGAGGGTCCAGCTACCCGCGAACACGGACAATCGTTCGAACGCCTGACGCTCCGCTTCGCCGAGCAGGTTGTAGCTCCACTCCTGCGTGGTGCGAAGCGTGCGCTGTCGTTGGGGGAGCGTACGACTGTTGCTGACGAGTAGCGAGAGGTCGGTACTCAGCCGTGCCAGAATCTCGTCCGTCGCCAGCGCTCGCAACCGTGCCGCGGCCAGTTCCAGGGCAAGCGGAATACCGTCGAGTACGCGACAAATGGCGGCCACCGCGTCGCGATTGTCATCCGTCAACTCGAAATCCGGCCGCACGGAGCAGGCGCGCTCCAGGAATAGCTGCACCGCGTCGAAGTGCATCTGCTCGCCGACAGGCGTCTCAGGTGTGGGCACCTCCAGCGGAGGAACCAGCCAGGTTGTCTCGCCGTCCACGTTCAATGGCGCGCGGCTGGTGGCCATGATGCGCAGCCGCGGACTGGTTGCCAGGAGGAGGTACACCATCTCGGCGCAGGCGGCGGCCACGTGCTCGCAGTTGTCGAGGACCAGCAGCAGGTGCTTGTCGCGAACGACGTCGAGGAGGGTGTTGAGCAGTGGCAGGCCTGTCTGATCCCCAAGCCCCAAGGCGGAAGCCATCGCATGCACGACTAGCTCCGGGTCGGTCAATGCCTCCAATTCGACCAGCCGCGCGCCGTCCGCGTAGTCATGAGCGGATTCCGTCATGAGCTTGACCGCCAGGCGCGTTTTGCCGACACCGCCTGGTCCAACCAGCGTCAGAAGTCGGGTCGAACTGAGCAGGTGCTCGAGGCGTGCAACTTCCCGCTGCCGACCTACAAAGGTAGTGAGCGGGAGTGCCACACCATCCCTCGGCATCTAGTCGGCTAAGGTCTGGCGCGCGCACAGCCGCGGTTCGCCGCCGTATGGAAAGTACGCGGAAGACGAGAGTCGGTTGAAGAGGCGGTCCAACGGAGATTCGGACCGTACGCTGCGTAGGACATCGGTCCACGGTACATCGCGCCGGAGGACATCTGGGATGGCGCTTGCCCCGGCCGCCTTCGACTCCACACTCCTGGCGTGGTTTATCTGATCGTGCTCAGAAAAGTCTAGCGTGACCGCCACCGCTGGCTGACGCCGTATGGCCGCGCGCAGTAAAAACGCATGTCGGATGAGCCGCCCGTCGGCGGCTGGCGGCGGCTCGCCAGTCCTACTGAAATCTGAGTCAGACACGTCCGCAGATTAGGTGGGCGGAGTGGCAATTTGGTGGGTCCCGGCGTTAGGGTTTTTGAAGTAACGGGTTGCATCGAGAAACGTGCCGCTGCCGATCGCCGATGCCGCCGCGCTGCGTGCGCGGCGCGCACCCCGCTCCAGGTCCAGGTCGCCAGTCAGGACAGATCGCCCGACACCGGGACACGTCTCCAAAGTAGACGCGCAACTCGGCCAGTTTACGTGGGTCGCTGCGAATGATGACATCCCAGCCGACGTACGCGGCGAGCGTCGTGTCAAGATAACGGTACCCCTGAAAATGGATTTCGTCGGGATGGACGCGGCGTGGTTTGGCCACTGTCAGCAAGAGCAGGTCGAGTTGCTCGGCGGAGTCCGGCAGTCGTAGGAACCCACCCATCGCCCAGCGTGCTTCAGATGCAGCGCCTGTTTCGCTATGCACGCGCTGCTGGTAGGTCTCGACCAGAAAGGTGCGCAGGCGCTCGTCGAGCTCGGGCAGGCTCAGGAACGGTCGCGCTGGAGGCGAGCCCGCTCACGAAGCACCGACCACTGGTGCGTCGATGAAAGTACCATCGAGCAGGTTGATCATGATTGACTCCTCGCCGGAGCCGAACCTTGCAGCGCCGAAGCGCCCGAAGCCGAAACCCTTGCCGACTGTCTGTCGTGTACGACGCGGTGCTTGTACTTGCTGTCTAGCGAGAAACACTTGCTGGCGTTGCTGAGGTTCCGAGAGATGCCAACGTATGTGTTGGAGTAGACCGAGTTGACGTCCTCCTTCGCATCGCGCGGAACGGACGGGTCATTCTTGATCCAGTCAATCCGGTGATAGCACGTCACGACAACGTTGAAGAAATCGTCGCTTGTCACTTTGCGCTCGGTCGAACCCCAGCGAGCGGCGCGCAGTGATCGGGCAGTGAGCGAAGCCACCGTCGCACCGACCCCGTCACAAGCCGAGCAGGCGAGCACCGCCGACGAAGGACGCCTGCCCACGCTCGGACACGTAGTGGTCATGGCGCTGATCGCGGTCACCGGGGGACTACTCATTGAACCTCGTTGGCATGTACTTGAGGGTTCGGCCCAATGAGTGCATTGCGAAACCATAGGACCACGCGGGTCTACCGGTGAGTGCCGGTCTGGTCAGTACCCAAACAGGTGGGGGATCATGCTGCCCAGGAGGTAGCCTCCGGCAGCGGACGCGGCGCCCACGATCACGATCTCGAAGATACTCCGCCACAGGTTCATGCTGGCCAACTTGCCTT
>JAFAWJ010000918.1 GCA_019242065.1 Chloroflexota bacterium | reverse complement strand
GATGTCACCAGCGAGTGGGTGACACCGTCAACCCTATAAGAACCCATTTTGGGGAATTTATGTCTCGACAGGCCGATGTCACCAGCGAGTGGGTGACACCGTCAACCCTATAAGAACCCATTTTGGGGAATTTTGATGTCGACAGCGCGGATGTCACCAAACCCCTGGCTAACAGCTAGTTGAACGTCAACACCGTGCGGGCGACTTCCCCTGCGGTCATCGCTCGGAAGGCATCGTTGATGTCACTCAGCGGGCGGCGGACGGTGATCATGTCATCCAGGTTCAGCTTGCCCTGCCGATACAGCTCCAGATAATTCGGAATATCCGACCGAAACTGATTCGAGCCCATGCGTGACGTCTGCACCCGACACTCCGGCCGAATCGCCATCCACGGAAACTCGATGCTCGCATCCGGCGGCAGCACGCCCACGATCGTCGCCGTGCCACGAATCGCCAGCGACTGGATCGCCTGCCGCACCAGCGTCGCATTGCCGACGGCTTCGAAGGCGTGATCCACGCCCGCCGAGCCGGTCAACCCGCGGATTGCCTCCACCGGATCACCCGTAGTGGAGTTAACCGTATGCGTCGCCCCAAGCTCATGCGCCATCTCGAGCTTCGAGTCGAACCGGTCGACCGCGATGATCTGCCGCGCGCCGGCGATGCGCGCCCCCTGGATGATCGACAGACCCACCCCGCCGCAGCCATAGACCGCCACGGTCTGACCAGGGCGTACGGCAGCCGTCCGCAGCGCCGCGCCAACACCCGTCAGCACGCCACAGCCGACCAGCGCCGCGCGGTCGAGCGGGATCTGCGGGTCGATGCGAACCAGCGAATTCTCGTGCAACAGCATGCGCTCGGCGTAGCTGGCGATGCCGAAGCCCTGAACCACCGGTCGACCTGCCAGCGACAATCGCGGACTCGCCGACGCCGACCGCACGGTGATCCCACCCGTGCACAGGTTGGGATGCCCTGCCAGGCACTGCTCGCACGTACCGCAGAATCCGGACAAACACGCGACGACATGGTCGCCCGGCTTGACATACGTCACGTCTTCACCGACCGCCTCGACGACGCCCGCGCCCTCGTGGCCCAGCACATACGGCTCGCCGAGGGGAAAACGTCCCAGCCCGTCGATCAGATGCAGGTCGCTATGGCACACGCCGCTAGCGGCGGTCCGCACCAGGACCTCGCGGCGGCCCGGCGAATCCAGCTCCACGCTTTCGATCGTGAGCGGCTCGTGCGGTTTTCGGAAGATGGCTGCTTGCATGGCGCGTTCCTTATCCCTCCCGCGAGGAGACCCAGTCGCCGATAAGCTCGGGCAGACTCTCCGGCTGCTCGTAGTTGGCCAGTGCCTGCTGTTGCAGCGGCGGCCACTCTTCGTCGAACCGTGCCGAGTGGAGTAGCTCCACGCCGGGAATCAACTGCCCGATGTGCTCGGACGCCGCCCGCGGATGCCCGGTATCACTTGGGGGCGAGACGAGGATCGCCGTCGGGACGCGGATTCGACGCAGGTCGTCCTCGCTGGCGCCGAAGACCGGATCGTCCACGCGGATACCCGCCTGCCAGCGGCGCATCACCCGGACGAACTCAGCCGGGTGCATCGCCAGCAAGCGGCCCTTGTTGGCCGGATTCGCGGCGATGCGCTCGGTCCAGTACGGCGCCTCGATCACGGCCTGCATGCCACCCTGCTCGGCCAGCTCGGCGTACTGTCCGTAGTAGTTGTGGCCCAGCTGCTGGCCGACCGGACCGCCAGAGACCAGCCACAGGTACATGCCGCGCACCAGCTCGGGATAGTGCAGGGCCGTGACGTACGAGACGCGCGAGCCAGCGGACGGCGCGCACAGGTAGACCGGCGCCAGGTCCAGGCGGTGGACCAGGCCGGCAAGCTGGTCGGCCCACAGGTCCACGTCGCGCGGTCCTTCGAACTGGACGTCGGAGCTGCCGATGTTGGCGCGGTCCCAGACCAGGACCTGGAAGCGTTCAGCGAGCCGGTCGGCGAGTCGACGGGCCGTGCCGATCGGATTGCGGCCACCTGGCGTGAGCACCAGTGGCCGACCGCTGCCGAGCAGCTCGTACGTGATGCTGCAGCCGTTGATCTCTGTAGCTGGCATAAAGGCTCGGGTATTGAACCACGTGGTGTCTAGACGGCCAGGGCCTCCGGCCGGACCTTGACTGAGATCGGCTCCAGCACGAACTCATAGCTGGCGGTAAGAAACGGCTCGCTCAGGCCGCGTTCGGCGATCTCGCGTGGGTCCGTGTGGCGCTTGAAGTCCACAATCAACGAATCCTTGACGCCAAAGACCGTGTCGCTATCCAGGTACTGGTCGCCGTTGACGAACAGGTGCGTGGTGAGCGTCTGGAATCCTGGCGCGGAAATGATGAAATGCACGTGCGCCGGGCGCCAGGCATGGCGGCCCATGGCCCTGAGCAGGTTGCCGACCGTGCCGTCCTCCGGGACCGGGTAGCTGGAGGGCATGATCGACCGGAACCACCAGCGGCCATCGGCGTCGGTGTGAAAGACGCCGCGCAGGTTGCCAGCCGGCTGCGTGTCCAGTTGCTGGACGTTGTAGAAGCCTTCGCTGTTGGAGTGCCACACGTCGAGGCGCGCGCCGGCGATGGGCGAGCCGTCGGGCGCCCGCACGTGGCCAGACAGAAAGCACGGCTGGCCATCGGGCTCGCGTGCAATGTTGGCGCCAAGCGATAGCTCGGGCGAGCCCGCGGCGTAGAACGGACCGAGGACGGTCGACTCGGTTCCGCCCTGGCCCTTGCGGTTGTTGATGGCGTCGACCAGCATGGAGACGCCCAGCGTGTCGGAGAGCAGGATGAATTCCTGGCGCACGTCGTCGGAGAGCTGACCGGTGCGCGTCAGGAACATAATGGCCTGCAGCCACTCGTCCTGGGTGGGCTCGACTTCGCGGACGATGGCGTGCACGTGGCTGATGATCGAGGTCATAACCTGGCGCAGACGCGGGCTGACGTCGGCGCCCATGCGACTGAGGACAATGTCCGTCGCAGTCTCTTCCGTAAAGTTCGGTCTGGACATATGGCTGAGAAGATTATGTCCGTTCTCAACAAGTTTTTTTGGCAGTCGCAAGCCCGCGGGCTCTCCAACAGAGACGAGCGCCATTCGCGGTTAGCGCGTAGGCGGGGGGTCGCCGCGGGAGGGAGCGCAGCGACCGGCGGCGGGGGGCGGCAGCCCCCTGACCCGGTGCGCTAGCACCCAGCCGTGCATGCACGGCTGGGCAGGTTGGCGCATGCGCCAACCTGAGGAGTCCGCGCATGCGCGGACTCCCTCTAAGGCCGTGCGGCGGCGGCGAGGATGCTGTCGACGATCTGGTAGTACCCCGTGCACCGACACAGGTTGCCCATCATCCACGATTTGACCTGCTCAGCCGTCGGCCGCGGCACTTCGTCCAGCAGCGCCGTCGCGGCGATGAGCTGACCGGGCGTACAGATGCCGCACTGAAAGCCGCCGTGCCGAATGAAGGCTTCCTGGAGCGGACTCAGGTGCTCGTCGTCGGGCGCCAGCCCTTCGATGGTGGTGATTGCCGCGCCGTCGGCCAGGATGGCCGGCACCAGACACGCCGACATCAGCACGCCATCCACCAGAACCGAGCATGCGCCGCAGACACCCACGCTGCAGCCTTCCTTGGTGCCGGTCAGCCCGAGGTCGTCGCGCAGCACATGCACGAGCAGGCGATTGGCGGGCACGCTGACCTGATGCGGCTGCCCGTTGATGGTCAGCCGCACACTGTGTTCACTCACGACAGCTTCACCATATACCGCAGGAGCACTCCCCCGTCGGGCCACACGTCGACCGACGGGGCCGCGAGCGCAATGGCCTGCTCACGCGGCAAGCCAGCACCGTCGGCCAGCGTGGGCGCGGTGGCGCCGCCGAAGATCAGGGGCCCGAGATAGACCTGGATCTCGTCGACCAGTCGCAGGCGCAGGAGCTCGAAGTTGAGCGTGCCGCCACCCTCGACCAGGACGCGCCGCAGGCCAAGCCGCGCCAGGACGGCCATCGCCTGGACCAGATCGACGCGTTCGTCGCCAATTTCGTGAATTTCCACGTCGGCCATTCCACCGTGAGAGGCACCTCGCGGAACGAACACGATCACGCGTGACGGCCCACTCGTCAAAAAACGGCAGTCGGGCGCCAGATCCAGGTGGGACGCAACCGCGACTTTCGCGGGATTCTCGGGCAGG
>JAFAWJ010000887.1 GCA_019242065.1 Chloroflexota bacterium | reverse complement strand
CGAGCCCGTCATGGTGCTGGAGTACGTCGAAGGGCGCTCGCTGTGGAGCTGCCTGCACCGGCACGGTCCATTGCCAGTCGACCAGGTGGTTGCAATCGGACTACAGCTGACTGACACGCTCGAATACATACACCAACAGGGTGTGGTGCACCGCGACGTCAAACCCGAAAACGTGCTGATCAGCCCCGATGGCCGGGTCACGCTGACGGATTTTGGCATTGCCGAGCGCATGAACTCACGTCGAATCACGCTCTCGCATGCGGCCGACGCGGTCGGCACGCCCGACTACATGGCGCCCGAGCAGGTGCGCGGTCAGCGGGCTGACGCCCGCACGGACGTGTACGCGCTGGGGGTGCTGCTGTACGAGCTGCTGACCGGCAGCGTGCCGTATCCGTCGACTGAGGCACACGAACAAGAAGCTGGCACGCAGCCGCCGCTCGTGCGACGCACGCGCCCCGAGGCGCCGGTCGGCCTGGAGGCCGTGGTGTATCGCGCACTGCGCCGCAATCCAGTCGAGCGCTACCCGTCGATGGCCGCGCTGCACGCCCACCTGGCCAATCTGGACGAGGTGTGTGTGCCCGCGACCTACGCCGCGAACGAAGCCCCACCCGTGCCGCCTGGTGATTTGCCGCCATGGTCGACCACCCTGCGCATCCTGGCGGTCATCCTGGGTGTGTTGCTCGTCGTCGGGTTCGGCGCGCAGATGCTGCACCACGCGATGCCTTCCCCATGAAAAGCCGGCGCGGCAGGCGGTCCGTCCCAAGGCATTTCCAAGGCAAGTCGTTCAGACTGAGGCCATGCCACAGGATGCGCAGGGTTGCGGCCGCGCGGCCTAAGCCGTGTCGAGATCTGCGCCGCGGCCCTCGGACCGACAACAGCACACCAGCGGAGCTGACCACTGGTCAGGCGTACGGCACCTCAAAGGCATCGGCCTTCAGGCGGTGGCCGTGGTCCTCAGCGTGGGTATCGGCTACGTCCTGCTGGTGACGCCGGCGGTCGCCGGTGAGATCCTCTCAGGTGGCGCCCAGGCTCCCGTGGTGATCACCGTCACTTCGCGCGGCCCGAACCTCGATCCGGCCGACATCGATGCGCTGACACGAGCGCTGCCCGCCGCCGTGGTCGTCAGCCGCGATCTCGCCCCAGAATCGATACCCATCGCTGGCGCGTCTACCCCGCTGGACGTAGAGTCCGTCGACTCGGCCTTTTTCGACGTCTACGGTCTCAATCTGGTGAGCGGTACGCTCTTCACTCCCGCGGACGACCTGCGAGCCGCTCCTGTGGCCATCATCGGCCAGCAGGTGGCCCAGAGCCTGTTCGGCAGCGCAACAGCCGCCACCGGCAAGTCGCTGCGCGTCCGAAATGTCTCGCTGACGGTGATCGGCGTCCTGGCGCCGTCCGATGATCCGAACCTGGCTGGCTTCAGTCAGCGCGTCTTCGTGCCGCTGCAAACCGGACGGATTCGTCTGGTGGGCGCCCAGGCACCGACGCAGCTCGCCATCGGGACAACGACGGCTGCGACTGCCTCGAACCTCGCGGCATCCGCCACGCAGGTGCTGCGGCAGCGCTATCCGACGGCGATCTCAGCTTTCTCCGTGCAGACACACGTCGAGAGCTGGGCACCCGAGGCCATCCCGGCCCTGTTCACCCAGGCCGCCTCGCGCGTCCATACGGAATTTCTCCAGGCGAAGGGCCTATACACTCCGCGAGCACGACCCTGAGAGGATTCCGCCGATGTCAACGCTCGTTCACACCACCGACTCTGCTGCGACTGCTTCGGACCCGCCGGTTTTTCAGCAGCTCTGGGCCCGCGAGCAGTGGCCCGGTTTACCGGCGTACCGCTCCATCCTCTCGCCCCTGATGCTGCTCGAGCGCACGCTGCACGTCTTTCCCGAGCAGCTCGGCGTCGTCGACGGCAAGCGGCGCCTCACGTACGCGGAGTTCGGCGCCCGCGTCTACCGCCTGGCAAGCGCCCTGCGCCAGCGGGGTATCGGAAAAGGCGACCGGGTGGCCCTCCTGTGCCGCAACAGCGACGAGGTGCTCGAGGCCCACTTCGGCGTGCCGCAGCTGGGCGCCGCGCTGGTGCCCATCAACGTGCGCCTGTCGGCCGAGGAGATCGGCTACATCCTGCGCCACTCTGGCGCGAAAGCCCTGATCCTGGACCATGAGTTGGCGGGCCCGCTGGCCTCGGTGCGGGCCAGCCTGCCAGAGCTGGAGCTTATTGTCGGCGTCGACCTGGCCGCGCGCCATGACAGCCAGCCGCTCGAGCTGCCCGACGGCCTGGTGGACGTCGACTACGAAGTCCTGCTCGGCGAAGGCTCGCCGCGGCCGTTCGCCATGGACGTCGACGACGAGGACCAGACCATCAGCATCAACTACACCAGCGGGACCACCGGTCGCCCGAAGGGAGTCATGGTCACCCACCGCGGCGGGTACCTGAACGCGCTGGGCGAGATTTTCGCCGCCGGACTCACCGACACCAGCGCGTATTTGTGGACGCTGCCCATGTTCCACTGCAACGGCTGGTGTTTTCCATGGGCGGTGACGGGCGCGGCCGCCACGCACGTGTGTTTGCCGAGTGTCGATCCGCAACGCATCTTCGAGCTCGTCGACACCGAAGGCGTGACGCATTTCTGCGGCGCGCCGACGGTGCTCATCAGTCTGTTGGGCGCCCGCCCTTCAGACGACTATCACTTTCCGCGTCGGCTGCGGGTGCTGACGGCCGCCGCGCCGCCGCCGCCCGCGGTGCTGCAACGCTTCGAGGAACTGGGAGCGGAGCTGATCCACGTCTACGGTCTGACCGAGGTCTACGGGCCGCACACCATCTGCCAGTGGAAACCGGAGTGGGACGCACTAACGGCCGAGGAGCGCGCCAGACTCAAGGCCCGCCAGGGGGTCGGCTATCTGCACGCTCCCGAGCTGCGCGTGGTGGACGAGCAGATGCACGACGTGGCGGCCGACGGCGAGACCCTCGGCGAAGTGGTCATGCGCGGCAATAACCTGATGAAGGGCTACTACCGCGACGAGGACGCCACCAGCACGGCGTTTCGGGGCGGCTGGTTCCACAGCGGCGACCTGGGGGTCATGCATCCGGACGGCTACGTGGAATTGCGCGACCGCCAGAAGGACATCATCATCAGCGGCGGCGAAAACATCTCGACCATCGAGGTCGAGCAGGCGCTGTACCAGCACCCGAGCGTGCTGGAGGCGGCGGTGATCGCCATTCCGGATGACAAATGGGGCGAGGTGCCCAAGGCGTTCGTCACGTTGCAGCCAGGTGCCGAGCTGACGGCTGCCGAGCTGATCGCCTTCTGCCGAGCGCGGCTGGCGCACTTCAAGTGCCCGCGGGCGGTGGAGTTCGGGCCGTTGCCCAAGACGTCGACAGGCAAGATTCAGAAGTTCGTGTTGCGAGACCAGGAGTGGAGCGGCTACGACAGGCGGATCCACTAGGCGCGGCTTGCTGATCGACGTCACGGGCATCCACGATCTCGTTTATCGCGAGCGGGCGGACCGCGATCGGTGCGACTGGGCGGCCATGGCTGCACCAGGTCTGAGGCTGGCGACGCCTATACTCGCGCTGGAGCACGCGTGGCACGACGTTTTGGCATTGACAGGTTTCAATTCGAGGTCGTCGACGGCTGGCCGCGGCAGCCGATCAGGGGCGTGGCGGCGTCGGTCGCCTGCGACTCGCGCGGACGGGCGTACGTCGGCGTCCGCAACATTCCCGCAGGTGGCGGCATCGGGGGCATCTTGCCCGGCGAGGGGCGCATCGTCGTCCTCAACCCCGACGGCTCGCTGCACGGCGACTGGGATTTCACGTTCTCGTCGCCACACGCGGTCTGGGTCAACGATCAGGACGAGATTTTCGTCGCCGACACCGGCCTGCACACCATCACCCGCCACGCGCCGTCGGGCGAGGTGTTGCTGACCCTCGGCACACCCGGCCAACCCGGAGCGGCCGGCCAGCCCTTCAACATGCCGACAGCCGCGGTCCAGGCGCCAAACGGCGACATCATCGTCTCCGACGGCTACGGGCAGAACTGGATCCACTGCTTTTCGGCCAAGGGTGAGCTGCTACGGTCCTGGGGCGGCGGCGATCCGGTCTTCATCCAGCAGTTCCGCGGCGGGCCGGTAACCGGCGTGGCGGCCACCGAGCCTGGCCGCTTCAACCTGCCGCATGACGTCCACCTGGCGCCCGACGGCAGCGTCTTCGTCATGGATCGCGAGAACCTGCGCTGGCAGGTCTTCGACACGAACGGAGAGTTCGTGAGACAGGTCGACGGCGTGAACCGACCTTGCGACGTGGCCGTCGACCGCGAGGGGATTTTTCACGTCGTGGGCGGCGGCGGCGTCGAGATCTGGACGCAAGCTGGCCAGAAGCTTGGAGCGTGGGGCGAAAGGGGCAGCGACGGCAGCCCATTCACATTTGCGCCGCACGGCTGCTGGATCGACGCGGAAGATAGCCTGTATGTCGGCGAGGTAGGCGGCAACGACGGACTGCACAAGTTCCGCCGTGTGTAGTCGATCAGCGGGTGACGGCCAGAGACACCAGTGACTGCGCCGGCACGAAGGTCGCGACAATGCCCAGCAGCATCACCGCCCCGAGCGCGATGCCGACACGCATCGCGAGC
>JAFAWJ010000737.1 GCA_019242065.1 Chloroflexota bacterium | reverse complement strand
GCGCGCGGCCCGCTGAAGCGGAGTGTCCTCCATGATGCCGTGCGCTCCAGCAGCCGCCGTCAGGCGGTCTACCGCACGGACACACAACATGGTTGCAAACGCGTGATCGCGACGCAGCTTCGCCAGAACCAGTGGCGACCACGGTCCGCCGGATGGTCCCCGTTGTTCGAGGATCGCGGCATTGGCAAGCCACACCGCTTCGGCCGCGTCGACCTCGGCGGCTGACTCGGAGATCCGCAACTGGCGTTGCACCAGATTCGCACGCTCCGGCCGCGAGCCCATGTACTCCACGAAGGCATCGATCGCCCCACCTGCGATCCCCAACGCCGGTGTCGAGACGTTGTACGGAAAGACGCTCCATAACGGAAGCCGATAGTTGTAGCCTGGATTCAGCGCGCTGCCTGGCGTGGGCCGACCGTCGCACCCGGTTGTGTCGAGCGTGAATGCCTCCGGGACAAAGGTGCCCTCGACGTGGATGTCGTTACTGGCAGTGCCCTTCAATCCGGCGGCGTGCCACGTATCCACGACCTGCCAGCTCGGACGCTGAATCAGACACCACCGCATCGTCGTCGGCGAGTCGCCCTTTTCGTATATCGGCGCATTGATGATGATCCACTCGCACGCGTAACTTCCGCTGGAGAACTGCCAGTTGCCCTCGACGAAATACCCGCCGTCGACTGGATGGCCGCGACCGGTGCTGGGGGCAAATGCCGAGGCGATCAGCGTGTCCGGGTCGCGCCCCCACACCGCGTCCTGAGCCTCAGGTGGAAACATCGCCAGACACCAGGCGTGACATGCGAGCACACACTGGACCCAGGCGCTCGACCCGCAGCCTTTGCCCAGCACCTTGCACAGTTCCGTCTGGGTCCGGCCATACGGCAGCTCATACCCGCCCCAGGTTTTGGGCTGCAGGACACGCAGCAAACCCGCATCCAGGAACTCCTGTAACGTCGCGTCAGGAACCCGCCGCGCTTCCTCCGTTTGTCGCGCACGCTCCGTCAGCCCTGGAACGAGCGTCCGCGCACGTTCGACCACCTCCGCGAGTGTGACGCTCGAAGTAGCAAGGGTCATGCGCCGCGAGCGTAACATTGCCCCGTCAATCAAACAACATGGAAACGCCAACGCCACTCAGCGCAGCAGCCCGATTGCGAGACATGGCTGGCGGGTATCGCGCCTCCCAACTGGTCTTGCTTGCCGTCCGCCTGAACATCGCCGACCATCTTGCCACTGGGCCGCGCTCCGCTGAGAGTCTGGCCGTCGCGACTGGCACGCTGCGCGATCCGCTGCGGCGGGTTCTGCGCGGCATGGCGAGTCTCGGCCTGCTCGAGGAAGTGGGCGACGACGGTTGCTTTCAGCTCACGGCGCTCGGGCAGCCGCTGCGGACCGATCACGCGCAGTCGGTCGCACGCAGCGTCCTGTTCACCGCATGCGAGGAAAATACGCGCGCCTGGGCCGAACTGGAGCACACGCTGCAGACGGGCAGCTCCGGTTTCGAGCACGCGTTCGGGATGCCGCGCTTCGAGTATCTGCGCGCCCATCCGGCGTGGGCGGCCGTCTTTCAGTCACAGATGAGCTTGCAGATGGAGCGGGTTGCGCGCGCGGTGGTGGCGGGGTACGACTTCAGCGGTGTCGACACGGTCGTGGATATTGGCGGCGGCCATGGGCTGCTGCTGGCGACGATTCTGCATGCGCACCCTGATCCGCGCGGAGTCCTGTTCGATCTTCCGGAAGTGGTCGCCGCCGCCGAAGAGCCGCTGCGTCGGGCGGGGGTGCTCGACCGCTGCCGGCTGGAGGGTGGCGATTTCTTTCAGGCGGTGCCTCGGGATGCGGACCTGTACCTGTTGTCGTGGATCCTGCACGACTGGCCCGACGAGCAGGCGCTCCGTATCCTGCGCACCTGCCGCGCTGGCATCCGGCCCGGCGCGCGGCTGCTGTTGATCGAGCGTGTGCTGCCGGAGCGCGCGGAGCCGACGCCTGCCGTACGCGAGGCACTCCTGGGCGATGTGCACATGCTCGCGGTGTTGTCCGGTCGCGAGCGAACGCAGCGCGAGTTCGCGGACCTGCTGACCGCCAGCGGGTTCAACCTGGAGCGCGTCCTGCCGACGGACAGCCCGAGGGCGATCCTCGAGGCGGTGTAGGCCCCAGGCGTTTGCGCATGAAGACCCGCCGGAAGCCGTCGTCCAGACGCCGGTCGACCTCGACGTAGCCGAGGCGTCGGTAGAGCACGAGGTTCTCCGCCATCAGCTCGTTGGTGTACAGACGCAGTTCGGTGATACCGAGCGTTCGCGCGTGTTGCTCCGCGAAATCGAGCAGCTGGCGTCCGTAACCGCGGCGCTGATACTCGGGTGAGACCGCCACGTTCTCGATCCACAGCACGTGGCCGTCGACGCGCAGGACCAGTACGCCGTAGATCTCCTCCGAGGCGCGCGGTTGCAGCACGTAGACGTCTCCACGGTCGATGAGGTCCTCGTAATCCGCCGACATCGGCGCCGGTTCGCGCCCAATCCGCTCGACGTAGCGGGCGTAAGCGGCGCGCACGCAGCTCCGAACGGCAGCGCTGGCAGGCCGACCAGCCCGCGCCATGTGGAGGTGTTCAGCTGAGGACAGGACCGGATCATGACAGATACCGTCCAGGATGAGGTCGATACCGGCGAGGAACTGTTCGCGGTCGTCGTGCGCGGGCAACTGCGCCGCCACGCGATGCACGAACGGATACTCCGCGGGGTCCAGCTGCGCCCAGCGCGCGGCGACGACGCCCAGGACCGCGGCGCGATCGGTGCCGGGCGCGTGGAGGCGGGCGTTCGCGGCGTTCTGGCCGCCGACGCCGAGGATGTAGGTGACCAGCACCGAGGCGGAATCGAACTGCGCAGGCGCGGGGACGCCGAGCGCCTGGAGCTCGTCGCCGATGCCTTCGAAAATCTGCAGCATGGCCGAATGCCAGGGCGCGCGGGCGAGCTGGGTACCCACCCAGGGGTGGACGTCGACGGCGCTAGGGGTGACGCTGCTGGGCGATGCCGCGCACCTGATGCCGCCCTCCGGCGAGGGTGCCAAGCTGGCGATGCTGGACGGTGCCGAGCTCGGGCAGGCGCTCGCCGCGCACACCGACGTCGAAGCGGCGCTGGCCGCCTACGAAGCAGCGCCGTTTCCCAGCAGCGAGGCGGCCGCCGTGGACGCGCACCAGATCCTGGGGCTGTGCCTGGACGACCGCGCACCGTTCGGGCTCATCGACTTCTTCA
>JAFAWJ010000376.1 GCA_019242065.1 Chloroflexota bacterium | reverse complement strand
GGCCGGGACGCACCCCGGCGCGGGCCTGCCCGGCGTGTTGCTCCCGGCAAAGATCACCAGCCAGCTGATCCTCGCGGCATGACGATGATGACGCCAATGCCCTGTCGTCTGAGTGGTGGTTCCGTACCTTCCAGGTCCCTTTCAGGGAGATTGCCATCGTGAGTCAGAATGACAGGGACCGTTACTTACGGGGTGGTGCACTCAGCTGGATGCTGGCGGTGACACAAGTGGTGTTAGGCGCGCGCGTTGTGTGGCGCTTGCTGCGCCCTGCTGACCCGCCCATTCGCCCCGCCGCCGCGCCCCCCACCTCCATCGGCGTGGTCGTCCCAGTTCTCAACGAGGCCAACCGTCTGTCCCCGTGTCTGGACGGCCTCGTACAGCAGGGCCCCGAAGTCCGCGAGATCCTCGTCGTCGACACCGGATCGCACGACGGCACCTGCGCGTTGGCAAAGGCCTACACCGCTAGAGACCCCCGCGTCCGCCTGCTGGAGGCTGGCCCGCCGCCCGCCGGCTACAACGGCAAGGTCTGGGGTCTGGCCGCCGGAGAGCAGCGCCTGCACCCCCTCGCCGACTGGCTCCTGATGCTGGATGCGGACGTGCGTCCCGCCCCAGGCCTCGCGGCCTCACTCGTGGCACGCGCCACGGAGCGCGACGTGGCCGTCCTCAGCGTGGCCACCGCGCAGCGGATCGCCGGTCGATTGCAGGGCATCCTGCACCCGGCCCTGCTCGCGACCCTCGTCTACCGCCGTGGCGTGCCCGGCCGGACAACTTCATCCCCCACGGCGGTGTTGGCCAACGGCCAGTGCTGCCTCATTCGCCGCGACCTGCTTCCACGCATTGGGCGTCTCGACTCGGAGCCGGTGCGCCGCTCGCTCTGCGAGGACGTCACCCTCGCGCGGCTGGCGGCGCGCGCCGGGTACGCCGTCGGATTCTACGAGGCGCCCGGACTGGTCGAAGCCAGCATGTATACGGACTGGCGCGAGGCCTGGCACAACTGGCCCCGCTCGCTCGTGATGCGCGATGCCGAGTTTGCCCTAGGCGATTGGCTGGGGCTACTGGAGGTGGTGCTCGTGCAGGCCCTGCCCCTGTGGCTGATGCTGCTTCCGGTGCGACGCCGTCTCCGCCAACTGAACCTCATCCTCCTGGCAGCCCGGATTGGCGTCTTGGCGGGTATGGCGCGTGCCTATCCCTCGCGGCCGTGGACGTACTGGCTCTCGCCGCTGGCCGATCTTCCAGCCGCATTCGCACTTTGGCGAAGCGTGTTCGTCCACCGCCAGACCTGGCGTGGCCGCACGTACGCCCTGCACGACGGAGTGATCGCGCGCGTATGATCCTGGCCCGCGCGGCGCTGCTGGCCCATGCGGCGGCGCTGATCTTCGGACTGGGTGGCATGTTGATCGCGGTGCCACATCCGGAGCTGTGGTCGTCGAGCGCGGTTGGCCGCGAGGCCTTCAGCTTCGGCATGCAGTACGCCGGAGCGCTGCACATGCTGCTTGGAGCGGTGACCATGCTGACGTTCGGTATGGTCACCCTGGGCGCGCGCCGAACCGCGATCTTCTTCGTCGCGGCGTGTGGACTGTCGTTGAGTGCCGAGCTCATTGGCACCAGCACCGGGTATCCGTTTGGGAACTACGAATACACCACCGGTCTCGGATACAAGATCCTCGGCCGGGTGCCATTTTCAATTCCGCTGTCCTGGTTCTATATGGGCCTGGCGTCGTTCGTCCTGGGCGGGTACCTGGCGAGGTGGCATCCGGTGTGGAGCGTCGTTCTGGGAGCGTACCTGCTCACAATGTGGGACCTGGTGCTCGATCCGGCGATGGCGCACCCCGGTCTGGCGATGAACTTCTGGGTGTGGCACCAATCTGGACCGTACTTTGGCATGCCGGTCCAGAATTTCGTCGGCTGGACGGTGAGTGGCGCCGTGTTCATGGGACTGAGTCGGCGTCTGTGGGGTCCGGAGGTGCCCGCGTGCCCACCGGGTGTGCCGTTGACGGTGTACATCCTCAACCTGGGATTCGCCATAGTGCTGAGCGCCGCGGGCGGCGTGTGGTTGTCGATCGTGATCGCCGCGCTGGCCGCGCTGGGCATCGCCGCGCTCGGCAGGCGCACCCACGTACGGGTTCTGGCCTCGCGGCCAGTGTTCTGAACGACTCGCTGGCAGAGTCAGTCGGCGCCGCCGCCCGGCGGCTGGTCGCCCGTGGACTCGTGGCTCACGGTCTGGACCTGCGAGTTACCGGGCTCGAACACGTGCCACGTGACGGCCCAGCCATCCTGGTCGCGCGCCACTACCACCACCTGTACGACGCGTGCGCCATTCTGGCGAGCGTGCCGCGCGAGGTCCACGTCGTGGTCGCCGTGGACTGGCTCCACGGCTGGCCGCTCCAGCTCATGCTCAAGTTGACACAGGCGGCACGCTGGCCAGCGGTCTGGCGCTCGCCAACCCGCCTCAACCGATCCGGATACCAGCTGAGCCTGGAACTGTTGCGACGCGGCCGGCTGCTGTTGATCTTTCCAGAAGGCTACCCGGCGATCGAGCCACGCGGCCTGCAGGTTCGCGGCCCAGCCGAGTTTCTCCCATTCGCCTCGGGCTTCCTCAGGCTTGCCGAGCGGGCGGGACCCGCGATTCCAATTGTTCCGGTTGGCCTGTGGTATGGAGGCCGCGGCCTGCGGCAGGCCAGGCTCAGATTCGGAAAGCCGTTGCTGTGTTCACCTGTCGATGTAAGCCTGGCCGCGGTCGAAACCGCGGTGCGCGAGC
>JAFAWJ010000285.1 GCA_019242065.1 Chloroflexota bacterium | reverse complement strand
GTACACGCCGTTCTTGGTCGCGTCATACGCCGGCGAGGTCGCGCTCCACGGCAGGTCGATGGGGTCGGCCGTGCCGCGCATGATGGTGTCGGTAAAGCGCTTGCGGTCCATCGCGTAGTTGAACGCCTGCCGCACGCGCTTGTCGTCGAGCGGCGGCTGCTTGGTATTAAAGCCGACCTCAAAGAACGTGCCGGAGGCCGGGTGGATCACAGCCTGGTACGTCGGATCGGCTTTGAGTCGGACGAAGTCGTCGACCGCGGGAATTTTGATCACGTCCAGTCCGCCCGATTCCAGTTGCAGGTCCATGCTCTGCTGGTCGCGGACGTAGCTGATGATCTGGTCGAGGTAGGGTCGACCGCTCTGCCAGTAATTGTTGTTCTTGGCCACGGTGAAGTGATCGCCGTTCTGCCATTCCACGAACGTGAATGGTCCGGTGCCGACGATCTTGGATTTGGCCTCGGGGCCCTCGACGTTCTCCTTGTCGACGATGTTGAACAATTCGATGGCGTCGAAAAACGTCGGGCGCGAGGCGTCGGTCGTCAGTTGGACCGTATATTTGTCTGGCGTATCGACGGACGTGAACCAGTTGCTAAAGCCCGCCAGAATGCCGGAGCCGACGGTGGAATCCCGCAGACGCAGGATGGTGTATTTCACGTCGTCGCTGGTCATCTCGCGCCCGGAGTGAAACTGGACGCCTTTGCGCAGGTTGAGCTTGAAAGACTTGTAGTCGCTGCTGATGTCCCAGCTTTCGGCGAGCATCGGTTGTGGGGTGCGGTTCTGGTCGTAGGTGCTCAGGCGATCGAAGACCAGCCAGGACGTCTCGCTGCCGCCGCCGGCGATGCTGTTGCCGTCGATGCTGACCGGGTTGGCAGTCTGGGCAAAGCGCAAGGTGCCGCCGGATTTGGGCTGAGGCGTCGCGGCGGCCGGCTGCTGCGTGGCACCGGCCGTCTGCTGCGTGGCCCCGGCTGGCTGTTGCGTCGACGCGGCCGCCGCCGCTGACGATTGCGTCGGCGCCGCGGCGGGCGCCGTCGGCGCGCACGCGGCCAGCAGGGCCGCGCCGGAGCCACAGGCCAGAATAGTCAGTGCTTGGCGGCGAGTCAGCTGGGTCGCCATGGTTCCCCCAAACGCCAGGTTCATATATGATTGCCTATAGAACGTAGTCCGGGTCGATGCTACCCCCACGCCGCGACGCTCGCAAGCACACTGAGAAGGAGCCATGCACACCACGATCTCACGCAGGTCGGCGCTGAAACTCCTGGCGTCCTCCAGTGGCGCCGCCCTCGTTCTGGCATGCACCGCCGGTCCGCTGGCGCCACCAACCTCGGCGCCGTCCGTCGCTGCGACGCCCGTCTCCGCGCCCGGCACCTCCGTTCAGCCAGGTGCGACCAGCACGACCGCCGCGCCGGTGCGCGGCGGCACGCTCCGCATCGGTCTCGCGGCGGAGCCCGCCAATATCGACGGACACGTTCGCACGCCTGGCTCAGACCTGTCGTACTGGCTGGCGTTCGACCGGCTGATCGACTACGACCAGAAGGCGCAACCGCAGCCCGCACTCGCCGAGTCCTGGGACATTGCCCCGGATTACAAGACGGTGACATTCCACCTGCGGCAGGGCGTGACGTATCACTCCGGTCGCGAGTTCACCAGTGACGACGTGAAGTGGAATCTCCTGCGGGTGAGAGAACCGGCACTGGCCGGTTCGACGCTGGGCGCGTTCAGCCAGTGGTGGACCGACATCGCCACTCCCGACAAGTACACGATCACGCTCACGTCTGAGCAGTCCCGACCCACGCTGTTCGACTCATTGCAGCTGTTCAACATGCTGGACCAGGCCTCCATGGAGGGGCCGAATGCAAAGTCCAGCGCGGTGGGGACCGGTCCGTTCGTGCTCCAGGAATGGGTGCAGGGCGACCATCTCACCTTCACCGCCAACAAAAACTACTGGAATACGGGCCAGCCGTATCTGGACGGGTTCATCGCGCGCGTCTTCCGCGGTGAGCAGCCGGCCATGAATGAGCTCGAGAGTGGCACCATCGACACTATGCGCATGACGTCGGTGCAGGATGTGGTGCGACTGCAGAAGGACGCGAGCTATTCGGTGCTCACGCATCCGAACCCGGGCACGTTCTGGGAGATCGGCTTCAACGTCACGTTGCCACCCTTTGACAACAAGCTGGTACGGCAGGCGTTCAACTTCGCCTTCGATCGGCAATATCTTGCGCAAACGATCTATCAAGGAACCGCGACCGCTTCAGCGCTGCCATGGAGCAGCAGCTCGCCCGCGTACGAGCCCAACAAGGTCAACGCGTATCCCTTCGACCTCGACAAGGCGCGCAGTTTGCTATCCGAGGCCAACGTCTCCGGGCAAGCACTCGAGGTGGTGCTCAGTCCAGGCCAGCCGCTGGTGGAAAGCATGATGCAGGTGTACCAGGCGGCTCTGGCCACGTTGAACATGCAGTTGAACGTCAACGTGATGGAGGCGGCGACCTGGCTCAGCCAGGTGAACGGCGTCAAATACAACGGTCTGTATCTCTCAGGTGACAACAATGCGCACGTGAACCCCGGCACGCTGTGGAGCACGTCGCCCGGCTGGCGCCCGGTCCCTGGTAATAACTCAGGGTGGAAGAACGACCAGTGGACGCAGCTGGTGACCAGTCTCATCACCGAAACAGATCCCACCCGGCGGAGCACGTTGACCTCGCAGATGAATGACTTCGTGCTGGACCAGTCCTGGATCTTTCCGATCGCCTCCAGCCCGTCGATCCTGGTCTCGACCCACAAGCTCCAGGGGCTGGTACCCGCGCTGTACAACGGCTGGTTCTTCGACACCGCCTGGCTCGCTCAGAACTGACGAGCGGCGCACGTTCGTGTAGCATGCCATCGAGTTACGTGAGCAATCCGACAAGCCGGCGGCACGCCCTGTTGCAGCTGGGCGGCCTCAGTACCGCGGCGCTGGCGCTGGCTGCTACATCCACTGGCGCTGTCGCCGCCGCGGGTACCGACGCGCTGCTCCTGAACTGCATCGACTATCGACTCGTGAGCCGTGTCACCCGCTACATGACCGCGCGCGGTCTCGACCAGCGCTACGACCAGATCGTGCTGGCCGGCGCCGCGCTCGCGGCGACGTTCCCGGGCGTCCCCGCCTGGAACCAGACATTCTGGGATCACGTCCAGGTCGCACTTGATCTGCACGGTATCAGTCGCCTCATGGTCATGGACCATCGTGACTGCGGAGCATTTAAGGTGTTCCTCGGGCAGGACTACGGCGCGGATCCTGTGGCGGAGACGAGCGTCCACGCGTACTATCTCGACCTGCTCCGCCAGCAAATCAACGCCCGCTTCCCGCAACTGGGTGTGGAGCTGCTGCTGATGAGTCTCGACGGCTCCGTCGCCAACCTGACCTGAGCCCCGCCTAGCCTGAGATTCGGCGGTACACCAGCCGCCACAACGTGTTGTGCTGTTCCCAGATGGCTGGACCTGGCGTGAAGCTTCGGCCCCCAGGCGCCCGGCCGGGCGCTGCCGGCCGGCCCTCATTCGCCACGGTGGTGGCCGCGTCCGCCTCATAGACCGCGCAGAACTGTGGACAACCAGGCGCAGGATGCGCAAACGCCTGGTAGCGTTCGAACCGCGTCCCACGCGCGTACCCGCCGATGCCCATCACCTCTGGCACGTGGGTCTCGTCGTAGAAATTGTTGAAGGCTGTCAGGGACGGCCCGTCGGTGTTGGCCGGCACATCGATGCCGACGACAAAGATCGACGTGGGTGGCTCGGTCGCAGCCCCACGCTCCGAGAGCTGGCGCCAGATCATGCGCCAGACAATCGTCACGTCGCGCCACCCTGGCGGACCAGGGGTAAAGGCCGGATTCTGCGCCGCTCGATCTGCCCCAGCGGTGTACGTGTCCGCGGCGGCTTGATTGGTCATCTCGTATACGGCCAGCCAGCGCGGGCCAAAGTCGCCACGCGGGTCGGGACCGAGAAGCTCGTAGCGCGACCCGCGCACGAAGCCTGGATTGTTGGCGACGACCTCGGGCACGTGCGTGTCGCTGTAGAAGTCGTTGAACGTGGCCAGCGTCGCGGCGTCCATGCCTGGCGGCGTGTTCATGCCCACCCAGTACATGAAGGGATATCCAAAGGCCTGCGGCATCCGTGCGTTCCCCCAGTTCAAGAGTATGGTGTTGACAGCGTAAGGCAGACTGCGTACGGTCGAGGTTATGCGGGGGGACATGTCCCGCAGCCTCGCCGAGACACCGCTCGCAACCGCAAGCAGGTGACTGGCGCATGGAATATACGGGGGGACTTCAATGCGACAACGGACCAGCCGCCGCGCTTTTGTCGGGCGCTTCGGCCTGACTGTTCTGGCCGGCCCGCTCATCGTCCAGGTGCTGGGTGCCTGCACGACCAGCCCTGCGCCACCTGCACCCGGCGCGACCGCCTCCAGTCAGGGTGCGGTGGCGCCGGCACCTACCAGCGGCGCCGTCGTGGTTTCCACGCCTGCCACCCCGAACGCCGGTGTCGTGGTGGTCAGTAACACCGGCCGCGTCACCCTCCCGACGTACATGCCGCCCAACCAGCCGCCGCCAGACGTGCAGGGCAGCACCATCACGCCACCTGGCTTCACTCGCTACCCGCAGCAGCTCATCCGATCGGTGACAGATACACCCGGCCGGGGTAGCGAGATCAACGTGATCACCCAGACCCTGACCACCGTGCCGACTCCGATGGATTCCAATCCGGTCTGGCAGGAGACCAACAAGCGCCTGGGCGCCACCCTCCAGATCAACATTACTCCCTACGCCGACTACAGCACGCGTATCCCGACGATCCTGGCCGGTTCCGATATGCCCGACATGCTGTTTTTGCCGAATGGCTTTCTGGTGCCCGGCTTCCCGCAGTTCCTGGAGTCGAAGTGCGCGGATCTGACGCCGTACCTGAGCGGCGACGCCGTCAAAGACTACCCGAACCTGGCCGCGCATCCGACGAGCGTGTGGAAGACGGTGGTTGTCGACAACAAGATCTTTGGAGTCGGCGACCCAGTGCCGCCGTTCTTCTGGGTCCATTGGCACCATCAGGAGCTGCTCGAACAGATCGGCGCCCAACCGCCGCAAAGCGCGGACGACTACAAGCGGCTGATGCAGGAGATCCAGAATCCGAACGCCGGTCTGTACGGATTCGTCTGCGAAAACGGCTACCTGTATGGCTACGGCGTCGTGAACCAGCTGTTCACGTCGATTTACGGTGGCGCCAACCAGTGGTCGGTGTCCGGCGGCAAGCTTACCCGGGTCTGGGAAACGCAGCAGTTCAAGGACGCCCTCACCTACGCCCGCGACCTGTGGACCTCCGGTCTGTACGAACCCGGCTCATCCGGTTACAATACGCTCTCGGCCCGCACGGCCTTCCTGGGTCGCAAAGGCCTGTTCCGCTGGGACGGCAATACAACCGACATCTTCCACTCGTATGGCGCGGGTGCCGACATGAATCCACCATCCAAGATTCGCCTGGTGCCGCCGTTTCCGGCCCAGGCCGGTGGCACGCCAACCTACCCGCTCTACCACGGCAGCTTCGGCACCCTGGTGCTCAAAAAAGCCGATCCCGAGCGGATCAAACAGCTGCTTCGCGTGTTGAACTGGATTGCCTCACCCTTCGGCACGGAAGAAGCGCAAATTACGCAGTTTGGACTCGAAGGTCGCGACTTCACCTTCAACGACCAGGGGAATCCTGTGATCAACGACCAGGGTCGACAGGACATGCTGCCGTGGAATGGCATCGTCAATCCGGCGCGCTGGTACTACGACCCACTGGGACCGGACTACGTCAACCACGTGATCGGGATCTTCAAGCAGTACGAAGCGGTTGGTCTGTGGGATCCGACGGTTGGCTACTATTCCGAGACCAACGGCCGCCAGGGAGTGATCGCCAACCAGCACTTCGGCGATGGCATCACCGACATCGTGACTGGACGACGGCCCATGTCGGATCTGGACGTGCTGCTCACGCAGTGGCGCAACGAAGGCGGCGACCAGGTGCGGCACGAGTACGAGGAGGCCATGGCCAGCGGCTAGTGTGCGATCGTCTGGTCGAGTAATGGAATAAAGGCGATACACGCCTCGAGGCCGACAGGCACCCGCATGCAGTGCCCTTTACCCTCGACGTCCTCGACCAGGTATACGCTCCCAGGACGTACCTGCCGCGCGCTGCCGTCACTCACCTCGAGCTCGAACTCGCCGCTCAGCACGATCACATACTGGCGCCGCGGAGCGTGGTGCCAGCCATCAAGCCGCGGGCTGGCCGTGACCTGGTTGAAGATGATCTCGGTCGAAGCGAGCGGCAACGTGCGTCCGATCGTGGCGTCGACGGCTCGGAACGCAAAGGCAAGATCCTCGAAGTGCGACTCTCCGTCGGAGTCCGCGTACATGCGAAAGTGATCTGGACCAGCCGCGGCCATCCATGAGCAAGCGTATACCATTTATGCCTTATGACGTTGCCAGCCCGTATGAAGTTTGGCGTCTTTCTTGCGCCATTCCATCAACTCGGCGAGGATCCGACACTTGCTCTCGAACGGGATCTCGAGCTCATTCAATGGCTCGATTACCTCGACTTCGACGAGGCGTGGATTGGCGAGCACCATAGTGCGGGCTGGGAGCTGATCGCGTCGCCGGAGGTGTTCATCGGCGTCGCCGCGGAGCGCACCCGGCACATCAAACTGGGCACTGGCGTTGTCTCGCTCCCGTATCACCACCCGCTGATGGTCGCCAACAGGATGGTGTTGCTCGACCACCTGACACGTGGACGCGTGATGCTGGGCGTCGGGCCCGGCGCACTGGTGACGGACGCGTTGATGCTGGGTCTCGACCCGAATACGCTGCGGCCGCGCATGGAGGAGTCCATGGGCGTGATCGTGCGACTCCTGACCGAAACGGAACCAATCAGTCATCAGGGCGAGTGGTTCCAGTTGCACGAGGCTCGGTTGCACCTGCGACCGTATTCTCGACCGCACATGCCGCTGGCGGTGGCCGCCGCCGGGTCACCGTCGGGGATGGTGCTCGCCGGCAAGTTTGGTCTGGGCGTGCTGTCCGTGGCGATCCCGCGTGGGGACGAGTCGTTGCGCGACTTCTGGGGCATCGCCGAACGGACTGCCGCCGAGCATGGCAAAACCGTCTCGCGCGATGACTGGCGGCTGGTCCTCCACATCCACCTGGCCGAGACTCGCGAACAGGCACTGTCCGAGGTGCGGACGCGTGCTGGTGCGTACTGGCGGGACTATTTCGAAGACACGGTCGGCTTTCCGCGTCCGTTCGAGAGTACGAAGAACGAAGTCGTGGATGGGATGGCGGAGCGGCACATCTGGTGCGTTGGGACACCCGACGATCTGATCGCCACCATCCGCGAGTTAGACCAGAAGAGTGGCGGGTTTGGCGGTATCCTGACGACGGGTGTCGATTGGGCGACGCGGGAGCAGATCAGGCACAGCTACGAGTTGCTGGCCCGCTATGTGAAACCGGTCTTTCAAGGTAGTCTCGACAGTCTGCGCGCGTCCCAATCCGCCGCCGCGGGGAGTGTGCACCAGGTCCAGCAATTACGTCAGAAAGCGGTTGACGCTGCCCGCGCAAACTACGTGGAGCGAATTTCCACGTAGACCCGCCGAAGTATTGTCGCGCACGCGCCAGCTGCGGGGCACATCACGCGCTAATCGGTTTTGTGCGCGCTCAGCAGGAATGCGGGCAGTTTGACGCGACCTTTGGCGTCGTGCTCGAAGTCCGGCTCGGGCACGCCAGGCATGCGCAGCATGTTGGCGTGGATCGCCGCCGGCCGGATGCCGTCGATCTCCCAGTACTTCGACACTATGGCCCGCAGCTCGTCCTCGTCCACCGCGTTGGGTCTGGTCTCCATCTGCGCCGGAAATGCTTTGCGGTCGAACACCAGCACAAAATAGCTCGCACCCGGCGCGGCCGCGGTGTGCACCGCACGCAGATAGCCCTCGCGGGCCTCGAGGGGCAGCGAGTGGAACAGCGTGCTATCGATCACCGTTGCGAAGCGGCCGTCGTAGCCATGCAACGCGGTGATGTCGGCCTGGACGAAGGTGGCATTGGTCAGTCCGCGCTCGGCGGCAGCTTTGCGCGCCGCGGCGATCGCGGTCGGAGTGATGTCGACGCCGACCACCGTATAGCCATCGCTGGCGAGCGCCAGGGAGAGCTCGGCGTAGCCGCACCCGGCGTCGAGCACGTCGCTGCGCACCATGCCCTGCGCGATGAGCGCCGCCAGGTCGGGTTGCGGCTCGCCGATGTTCCATGGCGGCGGGCTGTCGAAGTTGGTGCTTTCGCGTCAGGCTGGCCGGTCGGCGGCGAGTAACAGGAACAGCGGAATCCGCTGGCTGCGGGTGAACTCCAATTCCGGCGCGGAGATGCTGCTGGTCCGCGACATCACCAACGTGTGTCGCCACTTCGCCCGCTGGGGCGTGGAGTCGGATCCAGGCGCGCTGGCCAGCGACCTGTGGGACCGCTTCCTTGCCGGCGCGCTGTAGCGCAAACTGGTGGACGATGTGTGGGTGGCATTGGACCTGGCTCGCCACGATGCCATACTGCCGCTCGTGACACGCGTCATCGCTCTCTGGCTGCCGGTCGCCATCGCCGTCACCGGCGTGTCGATCCTGGTCTACGTCGTTGCACAACAGAGCTTGCGACGTACCGCCGACGAGTTGCCCGCCGCGCTCGCCTATCGCACCGTCGGGCGCCTGGAGAGCGGTGTATCACCGTATGACGCCGAGTCGAGCACACCAGTTGATATGCGCACGTCCCTCGATCCATTCGTACTGATCTTCAACGCAGACGGGCAACTCGTGTCCACTCCAGCCACGCTCGACGGCCAGCCACCTCAGTACCCGACCGGTGTCTTTGACACCCTTCGAACCCGCGCGGAGGACCGTGTCACCTGGCAACCACAACCTGGTGTGCGCGACGCCACGGTCGTGGTTGCCTGGAATGGCGGCTTTGTCGTCGGCAGCCGATCGCTCGCGGCCACCGACGACACTCTTGCTCACCTCGGCGTTCTCGTGGTGATTGGTTGGGCTGTCACGTTGCTCGTCGTGGCTGGCGCGGCGGTGCTGATTGTCACCCTGAAGAGATCGAGGACGTCGCCAGGTCCGCCGTCGGCTGGTAGCTTGTCTGCTGGCCCATACGGCGGGTTTCGGTGAGAACGAGACCCGCATACGCCAGCCGGCCGCCAGGCTCGTGAGCAGGAGCAGGAGGCGGGCACGTCGCATCGCGCCGTCGAAGATGAACACCTCCCTTCGAGCCGGGTACAGGCTGACCAGCACCAGGATCGCCACGAGGAGACCGACGACGAACGACATCATCGAGGCGTCTGGTGTAGTTGCAGGTCGAAACGGCACCCCGCGAACGAACGTGAGCGCGACCGTGCGAAGCAAACCGGAATTTTATGCGGAGACGACGACGGCGTCTGTCACCGTGGCGTGCTTCGACAGCAATGCCGGCAAATCCACACCGATCTGCGCGAACAGTCCCAGCCAGTCGCGTTGGCCCCAGCGTTCGGCAATGCGTCCGTCGCGCACGTGGATGATCTCGATAATGCTCATCGCCACCTGGCATCCGGATGCGGGAATACCCATGAATGGTCCGGCGTGCGTGCCTCTGACAGTGATCCGGGCGCAGGCGCGCTCGCCGTCGCTGAACAGGTCCTCGATGGTCGCCCGACTGCCCAGCAGCGCGGCATCGGCCATGCGGCGGAAGGCCTTGAAGGACTCCACGCCAGGCGGTGTGCCGGCCGGCTGCCCGTGGTCGACGAAGTCCGGCGTCAGCAATTCGTCCAGGGCGTCCAGGTTTTTGGAATTCAATGCGCGGGTGAGGCTGAGGTACAGGCCCTTCGGATCGACGGTAGGGACAGTAGACATGAAGCACTCTCTCGTGCGCCGCGTCACGGCGCGTGTGATGTCACCTCGCGGTGCACCTCCAGCATCACGCCGGACGGCCCGCCTGAGCATCGGGTGATCAGCGGAGCTGAGACCGTATTTTGATTCGGCAGAGCCGCCGGCGATCAGTTCCCCAGCGGTTCCTCAACCGGCCGGCAGCCGTGCGGCATTGGCCGTCGCCCAACTGGCAATCTGGGCTCGCGTCCGCAGGCCGAGCTTGTCACGGATATGATCCGCATGACTGTCGGCGGTGCGCACGCTGATAACGAGCGCCTCCGCAATTTCCCGACTGCTGAGGCCGCGCGCGATCAACGCGGCGACCTCCTGTTCGCGCGGCGTCAGTCCTTGGACGTTTTCAGACGGTCTGGAGCCGGAGTCTGACGCTTGCCCGGCCACCGCCAGCGCGAAGGCCACCGCATCCGACGCGGGCAAAGCCTCGCCTTCCGCCACGGCGCGCGCGAACTCCGCTTCGCCAAGTTGGGCACGGCTTGCCGCACGCGGACCACCGGCATTGGCGGTCGACAGACTCGTGTGCGGGATCCGGTGCAGCGCCGCGCCCGCACCCAGGAGCCGCGCGGCGGCGTCCGGATTGCCGCGGGCAACCAGCACCGCGGCCAGCATCTCGAAGCAGTCGGGCTCGAACCACTTGCTTCCCAGCGACTGATACGCCAGCAGCGCGCCGAGCACCAGCTGGCACGCGTGCTCGACGTCGTGTTCGCGGAGAGCAAATGCCGCCCACAGCGTCCGAGTGCGGGCGATGCCCCACAGGTTGCTGCTGGACTCGTGCAGGGCGAGCGCCCGATCAAAGGCCGCGCGCGCCGCATCACGGTCGCCTGCCCGTTCGTAGATACCCGCGTCGAGATACAGCGCACTCGCTTCCCAGTAGGTTTGCCCACTGCGGCGAGCCACTTCGCGAGCAGCCGCCGTATGCCGGGCTGCTCGCTTGTCGTCCCCCGCCTGCAGCGACGCGAGCGCGAGGACAAACTGGGCGTGGCCCTCGGCGCGCGGGTCGGCTGCCACCTGATTCACCGTCAGGGCCTGGCTGGCAATGTCGATCGCCGATTGTGGAGCGACGCGCACGACGAGCCCGGCCAGTCCGGCCAGCGCCCGCGCGCGCAGCACTGGCAGTTCGTCGGCCATCGGTAACTCCAGAGCCGCCTCCAGCCAGCGCCGGCCTTCGCCAACCTGACCGATGTACAGCCAGTACGCGTAAGCGGCCGTCGTCAGTTGCAGCGCCAGCGCTGTTTCCTGGTGCGCGACGGCCCACGCCAGCGCCGCATTCAGATTGTCGATCTCGACGCCAATCGTCCGTATCGCCTCCGGTCGGGCCAGGGTGAGCTCGGGCTCCAGCTGCTGGGCGAGGCCGGCATAGAAGGTGGCATGCGCGCATTCGGCCTGCTCCACTTCGCCGGAACTCTCGAGCTCCTCCAGCGCGTATTCACGGATGGTTTCCAGCATCCGAAAGCGTTGCCCGCTGCTCGGGTCGCGGTCTCGCTGGACGAGACTCCGATCGACCAACGCCGCGACACTGTCCAGGATGTCAGTCGGCAGGTCGCGCAGGCAGACCGGCTCAGCGGCGGTTAGTTTCCAGCCGCCCGCAAAAACACCGAGACGACGGAAGACCCCGCGCTGGGTATCGTCGAGCTGGGTGACGCTGCCCGCAATCGCCTGGCGCAGGCCGCGGTGGCGTTCCGGCGTGTCGCGCACGCGCGACTTGAGGTCCAGCCGGTGGA
>JAFAWJ010001053.1 GCA_019242065.1 Chloroflexota bacterium | reverse complement strand
TGCGACTGATGGTTGGTTAAGCTTCGAGCTTGTGTCGAGTGAGCCGCCGACGGGGGTTGCCAGTTGGCTGCCGGGGCATTTCATCTGGCCTGGCGGCGGGGCCAAGCTCGTGGTGCTCGCCGGGCTCAACTCGCGGACGGGCGACGCCCAGCGCTCCTTCGGCGGGTTGCTCGCGTACCTCGCCGAGCACGGCGGCTACGACCCGGAGCGGGATGTGCTCGAAGCCACCTACGCGGGCACGGACGACGACGGCACCTGGCGGCCGAGCAGCTACATCCCCGCCGACACGCGCAAACCCGTCATCGACATGGCCGAAGCCGTCGCGGGCTGCCTGGACTTTTATCGGCAGGCGCTGCCCGAGACGACCCGCCTGAGCTTCCTCGGCTACTCGATGGGCGGCGTGGTCGGCCTGGACGGGGCGACGCTGTCGGTCGCCCGCGATCGCGAGGCCTGGCGCGGACGCCTCGGCGCCCTGGTGACGCTGTCGGCCCCGGTGCACGGCTCGAGCGTCGGCACGCTCGTCAACTGGGCCTGGCTGGTCACAGGTGAGCCCGAGGGCCTGGGCGCCGCGGGCGACGACCTGCAGGCGCGCTGGAAGGATGCCGAGGAGCAGGCCCGGGTTGCGCGCCGGGCGAACTTCTTGCGCGCGATGGGCGCGCGGGTCCTGACCCTGGCCGATCCTGACGATTCGGTGGTGCGGCCCGAGGAGGCGCTGTTGCCGGCGCCCGGTGAAAAGGCAAGCGACCTGCAGATCCACACCAACATCACGCGGCCCGGCAGCCTGGGCCACGGGGCGATCCTCGACGAGCCGGCGGTCTGGCGGCGCGTGCTGGCGGCGATCGGTTCGCAGTCCAACGCGGGCCGCCGGCCGCCCGATCCGATCGAGGATGAGCTGCAGGCGCTGAAAGCACGCATGCGGCGCGAGGGGCGACTGCATTGAGGGTGCCACCCGCCACGGTCGTTCTGGCAGTCTCGGGCCATGGCTTCGGCCACGCGGTGCGCTCGGCTGAGGTGGCGCGCGCGCTGCTGGAGCGTGGGGCGCGTGTAGTGGTGCGCACCGACGCGCCGCGCTGGCTGTTTCCCGACCAGGTGGAATGGCTGGCCGGTCCGGGGTGGCCGCTGGACGTCGGCGTCGTCCAGCACGATGGGTTGGAGCTGGATATCGACGCCACGCGCCAGGGGTGGCGCGCGTTCGCCGCGCACTTCGACGCCCGCGCTGACGCTGAAGCGCGCGTGTTGCGTGATGCCGGGGCAGACGTGGTCGTGGGCGACATCCCGCCCCTGGCCTTCGCGGCGGCCGCCCGCGCGGGACTGCCCAGTTTCGCGGTCACCAACTTCACGTGGGACTGGATCTACGCGATCTGGCCCGACTTCGAGGACGTCGTGGCCTGCGTTCGGTCGGCCTACGCCCGGGTGAACCGGCTGTTGCGGCTGCCGCTGCATAGCACAGACGCCGACGCCTTCGCCGCGTTTGGGGCTATCGAGGACGTGCCGCTGATCGCTCGCCATGCCACGCGCTCACGCGACGCAGTTCGGCGTGAGCTCGGCGTGCCGCCCGACCATTGCGTCGTCTTGCTGTCCTTTGGGGGTTTCGACGTGCGCGGCCTGGACATTGGCCGGCTCGCGAAATGGTCTGAGTACACGTTTGTCGTTCTCGGGCGCGAGGGCGCGGTGCCGGCAAACGTCCTGAATTTGAACGAATCGCCCGCGGACTACGTCTCCTTACTTGCCGCATGCGACGTCGTCGTGACCAAGCCGGGCTACGGGATCGTGGCCGACTGTCTCGCCAATCACGTACCGGTGCTGTTCACCGATCGCGGGCCCTTTCGCGAGTACGCGGTGCTGGCCGACGCGCTGCAGCGGCTCGGGCGCGCGCGGTACGTGCCGCGGCAGGCGGTGCTCGGCGGCGATCTTGGCCCACATATTGCGGCGCTGCTCGAGTCCCAGCACCCCTGGACCGACCAGCCGATGAACGGGGCCGGGGTTATCGCCGAGCGGGTGCTATGTCGGGATACGATCAAGCTTGATTAAGATTTCGTTGAGTCGATGATCGCGAGTCGTCCCGTCACGTCCGGAGCGTCAGCCACTGACGAGAGGACCCCGAGCAGTCCACCGCGCGCCATCGGCCCCCTGGCCGTGAAGTTGCTCAGTATCGGTCTGCGCCTTGCGCTACTCGTCGCGGCGGCAGTGGTCATGCAGCTGGGCTGGCTGGGGGTCTGGACCCTCAGCTACCGGCTGACGCACGGCAACGACTACACCTTCACGTATCTGATGACCCAGCCGGCGGTCTGGGGCAAGCTGATGGACTTGCTGGTGCTGGTCAACACGCTGGCGCCGGGGCTGGAGATGCCGGGGTTCCAGGGGCCGGTGTCGCTGGACATCGTCGTCAACTCGCTGGTGATGTCCTTCATCCTGACGGGCGTCGGCTACCTCGCCGGCATCCTGCTGATCGACTCGGGCGTCGCGTCGGTGCGCGGCGCGGTGCTGGTCGTGCTGGCGTGCGAGCTGGTCTTCCAGGTCACGCTGTTTCTCACGCCCGGCCTGTACACGACCGACATCTTCTCCTACGTGATGTACGGGCACATCTCCGCGGAGTACAGCCTGAACCCGTACATCTATCCGCCCAATTATTTTCCCGGGAATCCGCTACTCAACTGGATTCATCCCATCTGGCACGACCAGCCGAGCGTCTACGGCCCGCTGTGGACCGACATCGGCTGGCTGATGGCGACTATCACCGCACCGCTCACCAGCCTGGTCACGACCCTGGACGA
>JAFAWJ010000921.1 GCA_019242065.1 Chloroflexota bacterium | reverse complement strand
ATCGGCGAATCCGGGTCGGGCAAGAGCGCGCTGCTGCGGACGATTCTTGGCATCCAACCCGCCAGTGCGCGAGTGGAGGGCGAGGTCCTGCTCAACGGGGTGGACCTGCTGAAACTCTCGGATCGGCAGCGTGAGGATTTGCGCGGCGGCACGGTGTCGATGGTGTTCCAGGACCCCATGACCGCGCTGGATCCCATCTACACCGTCGAGCAGCAGTTGGTGGAGACCATCCGACGCCACTCCACCTGTACTGGCCAACAAGGGAAAGCACGTGCTCGTGAGCTGTTGGAGCTGGTGCAGATTCCATCTCCGGAGCGTCGCCTGAAGGCGTATCCGTTCGAGCTGAGTGGGGGTATGCGTCAGCGGCTGGTGATTGCGATGGCACTGGCCTCCACACCGAGTCTCCTGCTGGCAGACGAACCCACGACCGCCCTCGACGTGACAGTGCAGGGTCGCATTCTGCGCCTGCTGGCCGACCTGCAGCGCCAGTTGGGAATGAGCGTCATTTTCGTGACGCACGATCTTGCGGTCGCGGCTCAGATTGCCGACGACGTGATTGTGATGTACGCCGGACGCATCGTCGAGACCGGCACGGTGCGCGAGATCGTGCGGGCGCCGTCGCATCCCTACACGCGTGGCCTGCTGGCGGCCAACGTGCAGCCGGGTCAGCGCGAGCGGCCGATCACTATTCCCGGAACACCGCCAAATATGGTCCGGCTGCCACCCGGCTGCTCGTTTGCGCCGCGGTGCGCGGCGGCCGCGGACGCGTGCTGGAGCGGGCTGCCGACACTGACCATCGTGGAGAACGCACACCAGGTCCGCTGCATCCACGTCGCGTAGCCTCGCACACACACACGCTCCCATCAGAGGAGGCATTGCTATGTCGTACGCCGTTCCTGACGTCGAGGAAGTCATTTCCGTCGCCAGGTCGTTGGGTATTCATCTGGGTTCCGACGAGGCGGTTCTCTACCGCACGTATCTGCTGGAACAACTAGGCGCGCTCGACGAGTTCGTGCAGTCGCGCATCGAAGAACCTGCGCCGACACTGCACTCGGCGCTCCGGCAACCGGGATGGAAGCCGAGTCCCAGCGAAGACCCGCTCAATGCCTGGTTGTGGCGGTGCAAGATCACCGGCGAGCCCGAAGGCCTGCTCGCGGGGAAGACCGTTAGCTACAAGGATCACGTTGCCGTCGCCGGTGTGCCAATGAGCTTCGGCACGTTCGCGCTCGACGGCTTCATGCCCGACTTCGACGCCACCATCGTCACCCGCGTGCTGCAGGCCGGCGGCACCGTCATCGGCAAGAACGTGATGAACGGCCTGAGCGGCGGTTTCGGCACGGGCGGCGGCTTTGGCGACTATGGCCGCCCGCTCAATCCGCACAATCCGGCACACGTCACCGGTGGATCGTCGTCGGGCTCGGGTGCGGCGGTGGCCGCCGGTCAGGTGGACATTTCGTTCGGCGGTGACCAGGGCGGGTCCATTCGCATTCCGGCGGCCTTCTGCGGCACGCTGGGCCTCAAACCGACGTTTGGCCTCATCTCGCATTTCGGGATTGGTTTCGGCTCCGACCAGAGCATCGACTACACCGGACCTCTGGCGCGCACGGCCGAGGACACCGCGGCCGCCCTCGAGGCAACCGCCGGCTACGATCCCTATGATCCGCGCCAGACACGGTCGGTGCCGGAGCACATGGACGTGCTGAGCGGACTGGCCGACGGCATCTCTGGGCTCCGCATCGGCGTGCTCGACGAGGGCTTCGAAGATGCGGAGGTCGACGTCAGGGACCGGGTCATGGCCGCCGTCGACGTGCTGGCGAGCGCCGGTGCGCGGATTTCGAAAGTGAGCGTGCCGGAACATCTGCAGGTGCGAGCGGCGCAGAACGCGCTGAACGGCGAGGGTGCGCTGGCGGTGTTCAACACCGGTTTTTACGGCGCATTCACGCGGACCTATTACCCGGCATCGCTGCTGGCAGCCATCAACCAGCTCTGGTTCTCGCATGCCGACGTGTTGTCGCCGCGCACGAAGCTGTCCTTGATCGGGGCTTCGATGAGCCGACGCAATTACAACGGTCGCGTGTACGCCAAAGCCCAGAACGTGCGACCGACGTTTATCAAGGCGTACGACACGGCGCTGCTGGATGTCGACGTGCTGGTGATGCCCACCTGTGGCATGACCGCGCCGCAGAACCATCGCGCCGACAGCTACATGCAAGCGCTGGAAGACAGCCTGTCGATGCGCAGCAGTAGCGCGTCGAAGAACACGCAGCCCTTCAACTACACCGGGCATCCCGCGCTGGCGGTGCCGGTGGGCAAGTCGACGGCCGGACTGCCGGCCAGCATGCAGTTGGTCGGGCGCTTCTTCGAGGATGGGCTCCTGCTGCGTGTGGCGTACGCCTACCAGCATTCAACTGACTGGGAAGGGCTGATCGGTGTCGGCACGCGTGAACGGGAGAAAGTCCTGGCGTGACCTTCGGCATGGTCCTCCGGCGGTTCGGGATGGGTCTCCTGACCGCCTTCGGCGTCACCATCATCATTTTCATGCTGCTGTCGATCCTGCCGGGTGATCCGTTGGCGGGCTTGCTGCCCGACAACGCGCAGCCGGAGGACCGCGCCATCCTGGCCCACCAGCTCGGCTTCGATCAGCCGCCGCCCATGCGCTACATCCACTGGCTGGGGAATCTGTCGCACGGCGACCTCGGGTACTCACCCTTCCGGCGCCGCAACGTGTCAGACCTGATCGAGGCGGCCTGGGAAAACACCGCCATCCTGGCCATGTCGTCGGCGCTCGTCGGGCTTGGCCTCGGGGTCATCGCGGGTATTGGGGCTGCTGTCTATCACGGCAAGTGGCCAGACCGCGTGATCTCGACGCTGGCGCTGTCCGGCCTCAGCGTGCCGTCCTACTTCATCGCCATTTTGCTGGTGATCCTCTTCTCGGCACAGCTCAAATGGCTGCCGACTGCCGGTATGCACAGCTCGCAAGGCGGCTTCCTGGACTTTCTCAGTCACCTGGCGATGCCGCTCGTGGCTGGCTCGCTGGTGGTCTTCGGTGTGACGGCGCGCGTCACGCGCGCAAGCGTGGTGGAGACCTTCGGTTCGGATTTCGTCGATTTGTTGCGAGCCAAAGGCTTGCGTTCGTACCAGGTCTTGCCCCACGTGATGAAGAACGCGGCCTCGCCCGTGATGACGACCTCCGGACTCCAGGTCGGCGCGCTGCTCGGCGGTGCCGTGCTGATCGAGACCATTTTCAGTTGGCCCGGCATGGGCGCACTGGTGTACACCGCGATCAGCGCGCGCGACTTGAACGTGGTGCAAGGCGCGACACTGGTCATTGCGCTGACCTTCGTCCTGATGAACCTCGTAGTGGATCTGCTGCAGATGCTGATTGATCCCCGCTTGCGGCGGAGCGCCTGATGGCCACGACATTTGAGTTTCGAGCGATGCCGGCGACCGCGGAGGCGTGGCTGCGCGAGGACGTGCCGGTTGCGCCGCGCTCGTACCTGGCGGACGTGCGGGCGCGGCTGTTCCGCAATCGCGCGGGTGTCATCTCGCTGGTGGTGTTGAGCGTGCTGGTGCTGGTGTGCCTGAGTGCGGCGCTGCTGTCGCCGTACGACCCGAACACCGGTGAGGTCGCCAATCGCCTGGAGCCGATTGGCAGTCCAGGCCACAGCCTGGGAACGGATGACCAGGGGCGCGACATGCTCTCGCGCCTGTTGTGGGGCGGCCAGTTGTCGCTCCTGGCGGGCTTCGCGCCGGTGCTGATCGCCACCGTACTGGGCACGGCGCTCGGGGCCTTCGCCGGGTACGCGGGTGGCGCGGCGCGCTCGGTGCTGATGCGGAGTCTGGACATGTTCTACGGCCTGCCGGCGATCCTGCTGGCGATCGCGATTGCCGCGTCGCTCGGCCCGGGCCTCACCAACGTCATTATCTCGGTCAGCATCGTCTACATCGCTCCCCTGGCCCGCGTCGCGGAAACAGCTACCCGTCGCGCCATGGTGGACGAATACATCGAAGCCGCACGAGTCAGCGGAGCCAGCACACCGGCAATCATCATGACGCAGCTGTTGCCGAATATTTTCAATCCGATCTTCGTCTATGCGGCGGGTCTGGTCGGTTTGAGCATGATCATCGCCTCCAGCCTCAGCTTTCTAGGGTTGGGCTCACGACCGCCGACGCCAGAGTGGGGCTACATGCTGAATTCGCTGCGCCCGGAGATTTACGTGAATCCGGGCATCGTGCTGCTGCCGGGCCTGATGATTTTTCTCACCTCTATGGCGTTCAACACCTTGAGCGACTCGCTCCGCGATTCGATGGACATCAAGGGTTCCTGAGACGCATGACCGAGACATTGCTCGAAGTGCGTGAGCTGACCAAGGCATTTCCGGTCAGCACCGGCTTTCGTAAAAAGAGCTACCTGTCGGCCGTCGACGGCGTTTCGTTCTCCATCGACGCGGGTACCACCATGGGGATCGTCGGCGAGTCGGGCTGCGGCAAATCGACCCTCGCGCGCCTGATTCTGGGCCTGGTCGAAGCCGACTCCGGTGAGATCTGCATGGAGCAGCAGGTGGTGGACTGGCGCAGCCGCGCGGGTCGCAAGCAACTGCGGCGGAACATGCAGATGGTGTTCCAGAACCCGTACTCGTCGCTCAACCCGCGCAGCTCGATTGGCGAGATTATCGGCTTTCCCATGCGTGCCCACGGCGCCAGTCGCACGGAGATTGCCGAGCGAACCGCCATGCTGCTGGAACAGGTCGGACTCCACGCCAACCACGCCTCGTACTACCCGCACCAGTTGAGCGGCGGCCAGCGCCAGCGCGTCAACATCGCGCGTGCACTCGCGCTGAATCCCAGGCTGGTCATCTGCGACGAGGCGGTCGCCGCGCTCGACAAATCCGTCCAGGCCCAGGTCCTGAATTTGCTGCAGGACCTGCAGGTCGCCCACGGCCTGACGTACCTGTTCATCAGCCACGATCTGAACGTCGTCGAGTACATGAGTGACCGCGTGTCGGTGATGTACCTTGGCCACGTGGTCGAAACGGCTGATGCCGACGAGCTGTACCAGCGGCCCCTCCACCCGTACAGCCAGGCGCTGCTGGCGGCCAGCCCGCGCCTGGACCCCGACCAGCGCGTCGACGACACCCTGGTCGACGGTGAGCTGCCGAGTCCGTTAAACCCACCCAGTGGCTGCCGGTTCCGCACACGCTGCCCGTTCGCAATGGAGGTGTGCTCAGCCGTGCGTCCTCCATTGCACGAGGTGGACTCGGGACACCAGGTCGCTTGCCACCTCTTCGCCGGCGACACAAGCGCTCCACAACCTACTCCAATGGAGGTTCTTGTATGACCCCAGCGCAGCCCACGGACGTCCAGACCACCGTCAAAGCCTTGCTCGACGCCGCGCAGTTGACGATGAACGACGACGAGTTCGAGCTGTTCGTGAAGACCTATCCCACTCTGCGTCAAGGTGCGGACGCCCTATACATTCCCGAGACACGCTATGAAGATCCGGCGTTGATCTTCGACGCGTCGTGGAAGGATCTGTCGTGAGCGAGGTCCCGCTGACGATCAAAGCCGCCGCTGCCGCCATACGCGATGGACAGATAAGCAGCGCGACCTTGACGGCGGACCTGCTGGACAGGATCGAGCACCTGAATCCCGCGCTGGGTGCGTTCATCGCCGTGACCGGCGAGGAGGCGATGGCTGCCGCGCGGCAGGCCGATACGGACTTCTATCGCGGTATCGACAAAGGTCCGTTGCAGGGCATTCCGCTCGGCGTCAAGGACATCATCGCCACGCGCGACGCGCCGACGACCGCCAACAGCCACATCCTGGACCGCAACTGGGGCGCCTTCCGCGATGCGCCGGTCGTGGAGCGCTTGCGCAAGGTGGGCAGTGTGCTGCTCGGCAAGACGGTGACCAGCGAATTCGCGCTCGGAGCGCCGGACCCGGATAACGGGTTTCCCATCCCGAAGAACCCGTGGAATACGGAGCATTCGGCGGCGGGCTCGAGCGCGGGATCTGGCATCGCCGTCGCGGCCGGCCTGGCGCTGGGTGCGCTGGGGACCGACACCGGTGGGTCCGTGCGGGGTCCGGCTGCCGCCAACGGACACACCGGCCTGAAGGTCACCTATGGCCGCGTGCCAAAGTTCGGAGTCGTGCCGCTGAGTTATAGCCTGGACAGTGTGGGCCCCATGGCGCGGACCGCCTGGGACTGCGCCGCGTTGCTGGCGGTCATGGCGGGTTACGATCCGCGTGATCCGACCGCCGCCGACGAACCGGTTGCCGACTACACCGCCGCGCTGAACGGCAGCGTTGCTGGCATGCGCATCGGTGTGCCGATGGAGTACTTCTTCGACTCGCCCGAGCTGA
>JAFAWJ010000855.1 GCA_019242065.1 Chloroflexota bacterium | reverse complement strand
GCGTCCAGGTCTTCGGCAAGCACGCGCGCCGCGTGGGTCACCGCCGCGGCGCGACCACGCGCCTGGTCCGCCAGCGCGTTCCCATTTCGTAACGGCATCACGTCCGAGCCCTCCGCGGCGCGAACGATGCGATCCATCATCCGCAGCACGTGCACGGGATGGCGGCCCACGGCAGTCTCGCCCGAGAGCATGACCGCGTCGGTGCTGTCCCAGACCGCGTTGGCGACGTCGGTGGCTTCCGCGCGCGTGGGCGTCTCGTCGACGGTCATCGATTCGAGCATCTGCGTCGCAGTGATCACCGGAATACCGCGCCGGTTCGCCTGGTGGATGATGCGCTTCTGCAGCATCGGCACCTGTTCGGGTGCGATCTCGACACCCAGGTCGCCGCGGGCGACCATGACAGCGTCCGCGGTACGCATGATCGCCACCAGGTTGGCGATGGCCTCGTTCTTCTCGAGTTTGACCACCAGCGGCGCGGTCCCACCCAGACCGCGTATCAGCTCCTGCGCCGTGCGCACCTCGCCGGCCGTGCGCACGAATGACAGCGCGACGTAGTCGACGCCCAGCTCGCGGATGCCGAAGGCCAGGTCCTCACGGTCCTTGTCGGTGATCGCCGGCGACGAGACGGCGACGCCCGGCAGGTTGATGCCTTTGTGCTCGCCCAGCGCGCCGCCCTCTTCTACCCGAGTGACGACCTCGCCATACTCCGTCGACAGCGCGGTCAAACGAATCCGCCCGTCGTCGAGCAGGATGCGATCGCCCGGCTGCACGTCGCTGGCCAGGTGCGGGTAGGTACACCCGACCCGCTCGGCGGTCCCCGTCAGGCCCGGATGGGTCGAGATCACCAGCTCGTGGCCGGGCTCGAGCTGCACCGGACCACCCCCGACCAGCGTCCCCACCCGGATCTTCGGCCCTTGCAGGTCCTGCATCACCGCGACGCTGCGGCCGAGCGCCCGCGCGGCGGCGCGGATCGCTGTGCACCGCCGCGCGTGCTCGTCCGGCGTGCCATGTGAGAAATTCAGCCGTGCCACGTCCAGGCCAGCTGCCACCAGCTCGTGCTCCAGTCCATCGGTCGCCGGCCCGAGCGTCGCCACGATCTTGACGCGACGCGGCCGCTCGGTCACAGGTTCATCCCGCCGACGCGGCTGAAGAGGCGCTCGGTCAGCTCGTCCATGGGCAGCCGCGTCGCGGCGCAGATCTCGCGCGCCAGGGCATAGGCGCGCTGCCAGCTGCCGAGCGCCGGACCGACCAGCACGTCGCCGTCCCCGCGGGCCAGCGTTACCTGCCAGCCGCTGGCGTGCACGTGATGCGAGCCACCGGACAGCGGTACCACCCGCACCGACCGCGCGCCGTCGAACGTGGCATGGAAGATCGCGTCGCCGCGCGCGCTCTCGATCAGCAGCAGGCCACCATCTACACGCACCTGCCACGGCTCGTCGTCCGCCTTCGGACCCGCTGTGGGGCGGCGGCGGACCCAATCAAAAAGCGCCACGCACTGTTATTATCCCTCCCGTTCGGAGGGCGCCTCCCATCTCGACCATCGCCGACATCACGCTCAACATTGACCCGACGCTCTTCCAGTGGAGCGGCCTTCCGATCCAGATCACGTGGCACGGCTTCTTCACCGCCGTCGGCACCCTGGTCGGCATCTGGATGGCGGTGCGTTGGGCAGTCTGCGCCGGCTACACCGAGGACGACACGTTCTCGGTCGCCATGTGGGGTGTGATCGGTGCCATCATCGGCGCCCGCCTGTTCCACGTCGCCGACCAGTGGAGCTTCTACGCGAAAGACCCGATGCAGATCATCAGGATCGACGAAGGCGGCCTGGCGCTGTACGGGACCATCATCGGCGGGCCACTGGCGGGCGCGTTGTACGCCCGCTACAAGGGCCTGAACATTCCGCGTCTGGCCGACGTCGCCGCACCACCGCTCGTGCTGGGGATGGCCATCGGGCGGATCGGCGACATCATCAGCGGCGAGCATCACGGGGTGCACGCCCAGGGCTTCCCACTGGCGGTCGTCTACACCAACCCGAACACGCTGGGCGAAGTCAACGTCCCGGTCCACCTGGCAGTCGGCTACGAGCTGATCCTGGACCTGGTGATTTTCGCCGGCCTGGTCTGGCTGGCGCGGGGCTTCATCCGGAGCAACGGACGTCCGCGATTCAACTGGGATCCGCGGCTCCCCCGCGACGGAATGCTGTTCTGGGTGTTCATCCTGGCCTACTCGGTATGCCGCTTCTTCGTTCAGCTGTACCGACTGGATACGCCGTTCGCACTGGGCCTGAGCCAGGCGCAGCTGTTGTCGGTGCTGGCGGCGATGGTCGCCATCTGGGCGCTGGTCTTCCAGATGCAGCGGGCACGGCGCTACGGCCCGTCACATGGTCCCGCGACGCGGGTAGCAGCCGTAAGTCCCGTTGACACGCCGGCAGCAGTGAGTGAATCGGTGGCCGACGCCG
>JAFAWJ010000778.1 GCA_019242065.1 Chloroflexota bacterium | reverse complement strand
AGAAAGAGGCGGCGGTTCATACGCCGGCTCGCGAGGGTACGCCAGGCTGCCCGAGCTCTGGCAGCTCATCCGCGGTCGTCAGATACGCGACCACCAGGTCGCCCAGCATTTTGCGATAGCCAGGCCGCCGACCGCGCTCCCCGAGATCACGACCGAAAATCGCATTGAACGTGTGCTTATTGGCCACCCGGAACACGCAGTACGCGCTGATCAACATGTGGACGTCCAGCGGATCGACCTCGCGCAGGAACACGCCCTGGTCCTGTCCGCGGCGGAGGATACGCGCGATCAGGTCCACCGCCTGGGTGTTGATGCTCGTCAGCACGGCGGAGCGCGCGATGTGCTGCGCGCGATGAATGTTTTCGATAGCGACCAATCGGAGGAACTCCGGATGCGCCTCGTGGTGGTCGAAGGTGAGCTCCGCCAGCTCGCGGATGGCTGCCACCGGGTCCAGGTGCTCGACGTCGAGGGTCTGCTCCGCATCGCGCAGCTGCGCGTAGGCATGCTCCAGGACGGCGATATACAGCTGTTGTTTGCCGCCGAAGTAGTAGTAGATCATGCGCTTGGTGGTGCGCATGCGCTCGGCGATCTCGTCTACGCGTGCACCCGAGTAGCCGCGCTCGGCGAACTCGGCGGTGGCCACCTCGAGGATCTCGGCACGCGTGCGTTCCGCGTCGCGCTGTCGCTCGGGGGGCATGTCGGGCGCGGACATTTTAGCCCTGGCCTGTATCTCAGGCGGCCGGGTCCAGGAGGCTGCGCGCCTGAGCCGCCAGAAAGGCGGGCGCGTTGGCCTCACCGTGGCCGACGTAGTCGCCCACGCGCTGCACGATCTCGAACGAGAAGCGGCCGCGGAACGCCTCGGTCGGGATATGAAAAAACTCGCCGCTGGTCGAGCGGTCATACAGGATGCCATCCTTTCGTAGCTGCTCGAGCAGCACGTCGTCCAGATCGACGCGGGCCGCGAGGTCGTCGTAGTAATTCGCGGGCGCTGCCAGAAAACCGACCCCGCGTGACTTCAGTTGGCGGACGACACGGAAAATGTCATCGCACGTGAGGGCGATGTGGTGGACACCCGGCCCTGCGAAGGCAGACAGCGAGCGGGCCATCATCGAGTTGCGTCCTTCAGACGCATTCAACGTGATGCGCACCGTGCCGGTCGGATCCACCACGGCCCGACTGCGCATCAGCCCGTATGGCTCCGCCATCTCGACGATCGGCTGCGGGTCCAGACCGAGAATCGATCGATAGAACAGGATCCAGGCGTCCATGGCATCGGGCGGCAGCGCCAGCGCGAGGTGATCCACCCGCTCGAGACCGGCTGACTCCTGCCCGGTCTCGGCCGACTGCATGAAGAAATCAGTCGCGAATGGTTCAGCCGAGTCTTCCTGGCCGGCAAGGAAGTAGAGCAGACTGCCGTCGATGCCACGCATGGCCGGAATGTTCCGTTCGTTGGGTCCGACACGGCCCTCGATCTGCGTGGCGAGCATGGCGTGCGCGCGTTCCAGCGCCTGGTGCTCGTCGGCGGTCCGCAGCGCGACAGCGCACAGGGACGGACCGTGGAGCTGAAAATATTCCTGCGCAAAGGAGTCGGGCTCGGCGTTCAGGATCAGGTTGATCTGACCTTGACGGAACAGGCTCACGTCCTTCGACCGGTGCGTGCCGACGCGGGCGAATCCGATTAATTCCAGCCATGTCGCCAGGTCATGGGCGGCGTCGCCATCCACGGCGAACTCCAGAAAGCCGATGCCATTCAGTACCGGCCGCGCGGGTGGCTGGATGAAGCCCACATTGGGTGTTGTGGAGACCGACTCCTCCAGAAACAGCAGCGACCGCATGGCGTCGACGGCGGTCTGGCGGGTGTCCGAGCTGCGAAACACGTCGTTGAAGATTTCCAGCGACAGCGGACCCCGATACCCGCTCAGCAGCACCTGCTGGAGCAGGGTGCTCACATCCAGCTCGCCCTGCCCCGGGAAACAGCGGAAGTGGCGGCTCCACGACAGCGCGTCCATCTGGAGTCTGGGCGCGTCGGCGAGCTGCAGAAAGAAGATGCGCTCACCTGGTATGTCGAGGATACCGTGCGGGTCGTCGCCCAGAGCCAGAGTGTGGAAGCTGTCGACGCACAACCCCAGGGCCGGATGGTCCGCGCGACGGACCAGGTCCCAGGCCTGGGCGTAGGTGCGCACGTGCCGGCCCCAGGCCAGCGCTTCGAAAGCAATCCGCACCTGGCGCTGGGCCGCGCGCTCCGCAAGCGCACGCAGTTGGGACGCCGAGCGCTCCGGGTCCGGTAGCGCCTGCGAGCTGACATTGGAACACACCAGCAGCATCGGCGCGCCCAGCTCCAGCATGACGTCGAACTTGCGCTCCGCACGGTCGAGGTTGCGGCGGAACATGTCGTCGGGTACGCCTTCCAGGTCGCGAAATGGCTGGAACAGGTCGATGCTGAGCCCCAGATCGCTCGCCAGGTGACGGATCTGAGCTGGAGACGCCCCGGAGTTGACCAGGTCATTCTCGAAGATCTCGACGCCGTCGAAACCGGCGGCCGCGATGGCTCGCAGCTTGTCTTCCAGCGTACCGCTGAGAGATACCGTCGCAATGCTGCGCTTCACGCGCGTTCCTCCCGGCGTGTAGAGAATCGGACAATCGTTTTGCCGCCTGATTCACCGGCGGCCAGCGTTGCCAGCGCGGCGGGCAGCGACTCCAGTCCGTCGAGAACTTCGGTCACCAGCGTCGACGGCTGGATTTTGCGCTGATTGACCACGTCGATGGCCCACTCGAAATCGGCGGGATGGTCGTAGATCAGGCTACCGACCAGGGTCAGTCCACGACGGACAAAGGCCAGCGGCAGCAGGCGAATCGGGTTAGCGGCGAGGCCCACGGCGACGATCCGACCACCGGGTGCCACGACCTGCATGGCGAGCTCCAGCGCCGCGGCGGCTCCGGCGGCTTCGAACACCACCGCCGGACACCACTCGCGCGCAATGCGCTCGGCGACTTCCGTCGCGGCGCCAGCCGACGGGACCAGTGCGACCTGCTGCGCGCCGTGACTCCTGGCGACCTCCAGCCGCTCCGGACGGACGTCAAGCGCCAGCACGCGCGCACCGAACGTGGCCGCGACACGCAGCAGCAGCAGGCCCTCGGCTCCGCAGCCGATGACGGCCACCGGCTCGCACGCCGCCACGTGCCCGGCCCCGAACGCGTGGAGCGCAACGGCCAGCGGTTCGATGCCGACTGCGTCGGCGAACGTGAGTGTCTCGGGCAGCGGATGCACGAACTCGGCCGGGACGGCCACGAGTTCGGCGAAGACGCCCGGCGCGTTCATGCCGAGCGACCGCTTGGTGGGGCACACATGCCCCTGGCCACGTCGACAGATGACGCACGTGCCGCACGGGATGTTGGGTTCGACGACCACGCGCGCGTCGTGGCCGTAGGGAGAGGAACCCGGATCGACGACGCGCCCGACCCCCTCGTGGCCGAGGACGAGCGGGTACTTTGCCCTACGCGTGCCGGCGTACACCGCCAGGTCGCTGCCGCAAATGCCGACACGGTCCATCGCCACCAGCACCTCGTCCGGCGCGCGCGGCGGCTCGGGGATGTCGCGGACGACGGCCTGGTGGGGGCCGTCGAGCACTACTGCACGCACCGGCCGTCAGTGCTTCACGACGCCATCGACAGCGCGGCGGCGCCGACTACGGGCTGACTGCCAAGCTCATGGAGGTCCAGCGCATACGTTTCGCGCGCGGTCACGGCCGCGCCTGCGGCGATCACACAGGCCGCCATGGTGATCACCGCGACCGGCATCCACGCGCCCGGATCGCCGGCCTGCAGCGCGACACCAATCGTGGGCGCGAAGCCCGCCAGCGCGAAGCCGATCTGGGTGGGGATAGCCATGCCCGAAAGACGCACGCGCGTGTCGAACATCTCACCGTAAAACGCCGGCCAGATGCCATTCGCGGCGCTGTAGACGACACCGGACATCAGAATGCCGACACCGAAAATCAATGCCAGGTTGGCCTGGCTGATCGACCACAGATACGCGAACATCAATACACCGGATCCGAGTGCTCCGAATATGAACACCGGCTTGCGTCCGATGCGGTCCGCCAGCAGCGCCCACAGTGGAATCGCCGCCATGGCCACCACGTTGGCGATGATGGCCACGGTCAACATCGGTGTCTGATCGATCTTTTCCACGTTCACCGCGTAGGACAGCGCGTAGACGCCGAAGATGGTGCTGACGGTCGAGACCAGGCTACACAGCAACACGCGCACGATCTGGGGCCAGTAGGTGTGGAACAACAGCGACAGGGGCGCGCGGGCCAGCGTGCGGCGCTGCTTGTTTTCGAGGAACGCGGGCGTCTCGGCGAGGCCACTCCGAATCGCGAGGCCGACCAGCACTACCACCAGACTGAGCCAGAACGGCACGCGCCAGCCCCAGGCCAGGAGCTGGTCCTGCGGCAACTGAGAGACGGGCACGAACACGGCGGTGGCCAGCAGCGAGCCGGCCTGGGTGCCGTTGAGCGTGAAACTGGTGACGAAGCCACGGCGCCGCGGCGGCGCGTGCTCCAGGCTCATGGAGTTGGCGCCGGCCTGCTCGCCGGAGGCGGAAAAGCCCTGGCACAGCCGCAAGACCACCAGCAGGATGGGCGCGAGGACGCCGATCTGATCGTAGCCGGGCAGGCAGCCGACCAGGAAGGTGCAGGTGCCCATCAGAACCAGGGTGCCGATCAGGACGCGCTTGCGGCCGAACTTGTCGCCGACATGGCCGAGGACGAAGGCGCCGACGGGCCGCGCGACGTAGCCGACGCCGAAGGTGGCCAGGGACAGGAGGAGGCCGATGGCAGGGTTGGCGGTAGGGAAGAAGACCTTGTTGAAGACGAGGGCGGCGGCGGTGCCGTAGATAAAAAAGTCGTAGTACTCGAGGGCGCTGCCGATCCAGCTGGCGAGGGCGGCGCGGGTGGGGGTATGGACGGGACGCGCGGAGGCGTCGGAACCAGAAGTCGGTGTGGGCTGCATCGCCACGATCTCCCCTGAACGAGCGAAAGTATCTTGTGCTGGTCTCCTAATGTACGATCTAGTTCGTTCGCTGTCAACGCGCAGGTGTCATGCGGGGCGGTACAACCAGTAGCCCTCGAGCTGACCTGCCGGTGCGTACGCCTGGCGCAGCACGGCCCGCACGTTATCGCTCAGACGCCTTGCGATCAGCGGCTCCTGCGGTGCGTCCAGCGACTCCGTCAGCGCTACCAGTCCGAACTGACGGGCCTGGATGGCGTCCAGAATCGGCGCTTCGTCCCAGGTTCCCTGCGCTGCCAGCAACGTGAAGACGATTGCCTCGAACTCCACCCGTTTGCCGGCCAGCACCGCCAGGTTCGGATCGTCCGTCAGCAGCGCGCCCGGTTCGTTGGCCACGTAGGCCGCCGCCTGGAGCCGCTGCGTCGTCGCCTGGGGCGGCCCGTTCAGCAGCGCGGTCGCCGCCTGCGAGACGGTGAGCTGATACGCCGGCACGCAGGTGAGCAGCGATGCCAGGAGCAGGCCGGCCAGGCCGGCCGAGGTGAATGGCGCGCGGTGTGTGGCGCTCGCCAGCCGCACGGCGAGTACGCCGATCAAGACGCTGGTGGCCGCCGTCAGCTCGAGCCAGTAGTTGGAGGACGCGCCGAGCTTGCCGACGGTCGCCAGCGCGACCAGGCCCGAGACGACGAAGTACATTCGCCACAGGCGCTCGGCGGGCAGACTGGACAGACCGAACAGCGCCCCGGCGGCGACCAGCGGCAGCGCGTTGAACTGGGCGAACGAGCCCAGCATGGACGAGAAATAGTCGAACTCGAGCGGGTTGGCATCCGCGACGAAGGTGTGCCACAGCAAGAGGTTGTGCGTCAGCCACGTGCCGACGCCCAGCGCCACCCCCAGGGCGCCGACGAAGAGCGAGGCGAACACCAGCATGGAGCGGCGGTTGGGCCACAGCGTGACGAAGACGCACAGCGGGGCGGCCAGGTAGGTCTGTTTGGTCAGGACTGAGAGCACCAGCGGCAGGGCGGCCAGGGTGGTGCGGCCGCTGGTGGCCAGGGCCAGGCCGGCGAGCGCGAAGCACAGCGCCAGCATGTCGACGCGGTAGGTGGGGCCCCACAAGAGAACCGTGAGGTTCTGCGTGAGAAAGAGCGCCGCCGCCAGCGTGCCCGCCAGCCAACGAAGGTTAGCCTTTCCGGTGCATTGCGTTGCTCGGAAGACGCTGACGGCGATCAGGGCGGCGCAGCCGATGGTGGCTGCTACGGACACCAGGCGGCCGACGGCGTAGCCTGGATGGTCCACGCCGGCTTGCAGCCACCCGACCAGCAGGTAATACACCGGCATGTACGCGGTGACCGTCAGCGGCAAGCCGGTTGGCGCCGCGTACAGAGGCTGGCCGAGCGGCACGCGGTGGGCTTCGTCCAGAACAATCGACTCGCCGTACAGGGATTCCGACGGATCGCGGACGCGTTCGACGTAGCTCAGGCCGGTACCAACCAGGTAGAGCGCGAGCAACACGCCGACGGCAATCCACACCGCCGCGGCGGCGCACGAGCGACGCACAGGGCGGAGCTCGGTGTCTGTTACGCTGTGCGTCGTCAAGGCCATCGAGTGTAGCCAGCATGTCGCACCCCGGGTCCAGGCCTAGGTCAGTCGCCCTGGCGTGGCTCGAACGGACAGGTGAGCGGCGATACGTCGAGAGCGAGACGCGTATCGGTCGCGGCGAGCGAAACAATTGCCGGCTGACGGATCCCTCCATTTCGCGAGATCATGCGCTGCACGGTGACGGACGCGGGGTGCCCGACCGGGCACATCGCGGGGGCCTAGCCGCGGGGGACGAGTGCGCGGATCTCCTCCAGATCGTCATCCGTCAGCTCGTCTGCGCTGTGGTTGGCCCTCGTGAGCAACGCGTCGTCGTAGCCGATGTCCGCCAGTCGCTGCAGGCGATCGGCCGCTTCGGCTGGCTCGCATTCCAGGCTGAAGCTGCCGTCGGGATCGAATGGAGCGGTGGGTTTGTGCAGGTCGATCCGGATGGTGCTGACCAGCGCGCGCTGACCACCGGCGTCGCGATACCGCTGCAGACCTTCCTTCAACTGGTTGAAGCTCGTGAAAAAGCCGGACGCGATCCAGCCGTCGTAGTCGCGCGCTGCGCGCTGCACCCAGATCCCGCTGTGCCAGCTGCCGATCAGCATGGGCGGCCCGCTGCCGGTGTCCGCCCAGGCGGGCAAGTAGGCGTCGCCCACCCGCTCGCCGGCGCACAGCTTGCGGATCGTCGGCAAGGCAGCGGCCAGGATCTTGAAGCGATCCTCGTAGGGCACGCCGACGGCGTCGAAGTCAGCTCGCGTCGAGCCGCTGCCCACGCCCGCGCGGAAGCGTCCACCGGACAACGCGTGCAGGCTCATGAACCGCTGCGCCAACTCGACCGGATGGCGGAGGGGCACCTGGAGGACCGTCGTGCCCAGCTCGACGTGCTGTGTGGAGGCCGCCGCGGCGGTGAGCCACAGCAGAATGTCGGGCGCAGGCCAGGCGGCACGTCCCAGCGAATCGCCGACCCAGATTCCTTCGAAGCCGACGCGCTCGATGTCCGCTGCACGCTGCATGATCTGGGCGATGGTCGGCGCTCGGCCATCGGATTGTCGGGTTGGCAGACTGATCCCAAGGCGCACGCTGTCTTGCCCCTTTACTTTGGTTGATGTTTCAACAGCAGTTTCAGTGGAAGTGTGAACCGCCGTCGACGTTGAAGGTCTGGCCAGTGGTAAAGCCGCTGGCGTCCGAGCACAGGAACACCACGGTGCCGACGAGGTCGTCCGGCTGTTGCTCGCGCTGGAAGATGCGCGCCTGCGCGCGGGCCGCCAGCAAGTCGGCGGGGTAGACCTCCTGGACCATTTCGCTAGAGGTCAGTCCGGGCGTGATCGAGTTGACGCGCACCCCGAAGGGTCCCAGCTCGCGTGCCAGCACGCGCGCCATGCCCCACACCGCCGCCTTGCTGGTGACATAGTGGGCAAAACCGTCGGTGCCACTGAAGATCGTGCCGGACGAAATATTGATAATCACGCCACTCCGCTGCTGACGGAACAGCGGCGCCACCGCGCGAGCGCACAGCCACGTGCCCCTGACGTTGACGGCCATGACGCGGTCCCATTCCTCGACCGGAATCGCTTCGAAGCCTTTGCGTGGCTGGAGCAGCTCGGTGAAGATCGCCGCGTTGTTGACCAGGGCGTCGACGCGCCCGAAGGCGTGCACGGTGGCGTCGACCATCGCCTGGACGCTGTGCTCGTCCGCCACGTCCACGTGCGTGCTGGCGCCACCGATCTCGCCCGCCACCTCGCGGGCGCCGGGCGCGTTGATGTCGGCGACCATCACCCGCGCGCCTTCGGCGGCCAGCCCATGGCAGTAACGTGCGCCGATCCCGCGGCCACCGCCGGTAACGATCGCGACCTTTCCGTCAAGAATGCCCGTCACTTGTCGAGCCACGCGGAGTTGAACAGGAAGGCGCCGTGCAGGCTCCGGCCGATGTCCTTCACGTAATTTTTGGTCACCATGCGCGCCGGCGCGGACGAGATCGAATTCACGAACGCCTGGTCCAGCAATAGATCGTTGACCTGATCGTAGATGGCCTTGCGCTTGTCGTTGTCTGGCTCGGACGACGCCGCGTTGAACAACTGCACGTACTCCGGGCTGGTGAAGCCGGTGTTACTGTTGCCGGAGGGGTCC
>JAFAWJ010000761.1 GCA_019242065.1 Chloroflexota bacterium | reverse complement strand
GGCCACGGTGTCGTTTGGCCAGGCGCTGCCGCTGGACGTGATCGAGGCTGCGCAACGGTTGCACGCTACCGCGCGATTGTGCCTGGTGGTGGGCTCGTCGCTGGTGGTCTACCCGGCCGCCACGCTGCCGGAGGTCACCCTGGACGCCGGCGGCGAGCTGGCGATCGTCAACTTCACGGAAACGCACCTGGACCGCTTCGCCACCCTGCTGAGCCGAGTCCCCGCCGCCGCGCTGCTCGCCGAAACCCAGACCCAGCTAGCCGCCAGCTACTGAACGATCATGACGGGCGTCGCCGCCAGGCCGCCTACGGCCCAGCGGGCGATGTCTCCGTCGGCGACCGTCGGCTGCGTCAGGCCGAATAGATACTCTCCGTCCGCCCACGTCAGGTTGATACACCCCTGACTCTCCATCAGCCCAAACTGGTCATGCCAGTACGTACTGTGAATCGCGTACCCGCCATCCAGGTAGTACTGCACGAACGGCACGTTTGGCAGATAGTAGTCATGGTCCGCATTCGACACCGTCGCCGAGCTCATGTTGTCGAACCGATATTTGCCCATCGTCGAGTACTCACCCTGCGGCGTCTCCACCCCCGCCCGCCCCAGGCTTACATATGTCGTGAACTGCGGCTGATTGTCCGCATCCAGGTACGTCAACGACGACGCCGACTGTGAGACGACAATCGTCCCGACGCCCGCGGGCGCGTCCGCCGGCCGATCGACCACGACCTGCTTCGGCGGCGCCATATGGGTGACCAGAGACGAGTGCACCACCGCCCCGGCGTACCGGCCACCGTCGATGAGGTACCAGGTGCGGTTGCCGTTCACGGCGTCGCCCGTCACCTCGCTCAGGACCTTGACGCGATCCCCAGGCCCCAGCGTGCCGACGATCGGCGCCTTCGTCGAAGCGGCCGCCCGCACGTTGATCTGCGAGCGAAACGTCCCCCACCAGCCGCCAGGCGCCGCGTCCGCCGCCGGCAGCGTCCACCCGGTGGCCCAGTCCGAGGTCGATTCGCGCAGGGTATTGAGCGCGACGTAGCCCTCCGTGGTCGACCACCACACGCGCGTGTCGCCGCCAATGCCTGGCGAGGCACCCGTGACGCGCAACAGGTCGCCGCGCCGAGCCGTGCGTCGAATCGGCTCGCCAGTATTCGGCCGCGCGTAGATCGACACGCTCGCCACGGTCACCTCGGCCACCCATGGCTGGGTCTCCTCGGCGATCTGATCTGACAGGATCCAGCCGTCCGGCGACTGCGTCTGCGTCCAGGCCGTGCCATCGGCCGCCGTCGTCTCGCTGACCACCACCACGAGCTGCCCGCGTGAGAGCGGTCCCACCACCGTCGAGCCCTGGTCGGCCTGTGTATACAGCGTGGCGCTGTCGACGATCACCCGCGACTGCCACGGCGGCCCGAAGCGGTTGGCGTACGCGGTGCCCAGGCCACCGACGCTGAACCACGCCAGCAGCGCGACGGACAGCACCAGGCCTCGGCTCCAGGCTCGCGAAAGGAGCAACATGCTTTACTGCATAACGGATATGCGCGTCGCGGGTGTCGAGCCCAGCCCACTGCGGCGGCTGTTTCCGTTGGTCGTGGTGCTGCTGGTGCTCGGAGCCGTGGTCGGCGGTGTGCTGTGGGCGCGGCAGCAGGACGCCGCCCGCCGATCGGCCGAAAACCGTGCGGATACCGCCGAAACCGAGCTGGTCGCCGCCCAGGCATCCCTGACCGCAATCGTGCGCGCCAGTGTCGCGGCGACCGCCACCGCCGTGGCCCAGACCAACGAGCCCGAGATGGCCCTGCGCCGCTCACTCGATCTCGTCTTCGAGGCGTACAAAGACCCGAGCGAAGGCAAGCTGAAGGCGCTCACCGACGCGTTCAGCTCGGATGCGCTGGCGTTCGAACGCACCGAGGCGGAGCATTTGATCTCAGGTGGGCTGCACCTGGCCGGCAGTACCCCGTATCAGCTCGACGTGCTGTCGACGTCGTCGAGCCCGACGGGTGACGTGACCATCACCACGCACGAGGTGTGGACGTACGACGAGGTCGACAACCAGGGGCGTGCGGTGCGCTGCGTGCGCGAAGACAGCGACCAGAGTTACACGTTGCGCAAGATCGCCGCTGGCTGGCGAGTCGAGGAGATCGCCCTGCAGGGCGCCCCGAAACGCATGGACTGCTAAACAAATTCTGGGCTGAACGCTCAGGCTGATTCGACCAAACCCGCGCGGATCGCGTACTTCACCAACTCCGTCTGACCATGCAGCCCCAGCTTGGTCATCAGACTCGCCCGATGGTGCTCGACCGTCTTGGTGCTCAAGCACAGCAGCCCGGCGATAGATCGGGTGCTGTGCCCCTCGGCCGCCAGCTGCAGCACCTCACGCTCCCGCGGCGTCAAACGCTCGTACGGCTCCGAGACGACGTTCTCCGAGGCGTGGATGCGCGACAGATAGTCGTCAATCACCCGCCGAGCAATCGCCGGGTGCAGGTACGCCTGGCCCTCGTGTGCCGCGCGGATCGCCGCCGCGAGCTCGGTCGCGGCGTTGCGCTTCAACACGTAGCCGGCCGCGCCTGCCCGCAGCGCCTGCACCACGTACGCCTCACTGTCGTGCACCGATAAGACCACGACTTCAGTCTCGGGCACGTCCCGCTTGATCTGGCGGATCGCCTCGACGCCATTGAGCCGCGGCATGGTCAGGTCCATCACGGCGACGTCGGGCCGCAGCTGCGCAGACAGTTGCACCGCCTCCTGGCCGTCTTCAGCTTCGGCGACCACGGCGATATCGCCCATCGCCTCCAGACACAATCGCACGCCTTCGCGCACGATGGTGTGGTCGTCCGCCAGCAAGACCCGAATCACAGCGGCACGCTCACCTGCACCAGGGTGCCGCGCGGCGAGACTGGCGTCGCCACCAACTGGCCGCCGAGCAAGCGCGCCCGTTCGCGCATACCGAACATCCCCAGGTGCTCGCCGTCGTCCGACGCGTGTGCCGCGCCGAGGCCGATCCCGTCATCCCGCACCTCGAGCGTGACCGACTCGGCTGTGCGGCGCAGTCGCACCTGGACGGATTGGGCGTGCGCATGCCGAATCGCATTCGTCAGCGCCTCTTGCGCAATGCGGAACAGGGCTGTTTCGACTTCCGCGGGCAGGCGGGCGTCAGCCTCTTCGTCCCAACCGACGACCGTAAGCTGCGCCTGCAGACCAGAGCGCTCTTGGGTCGCGCGCACGTACTGGCGCAACGCGGCGACCAGCCCCAGGTCGTCCAGGACTGACGGACGCAGCTCCAGCGCCAGCTTGCGCACCTCGTCGAGCGTTTGAGCGGCCAGGTCGCGCAGGTCTGAGATCAGCTGGCGCGGCTGGACCGGCAGGTCGGCCGCGTAGGTCTCGGGCATGCTGGCCAGCCCGCGCTCCAGACCAATGATGACCGCGGTCAGCGCCTGGCCGGCTTCGTCGTGCAGCTCGCGCGCGACGCGGCGCCGCTCCTCTTCCTGGGCCATGATGACCTGTGCGGCCAGGCGTTCGGCCTGCTCGGTTTTCTCGCGGATCGTGGTGTCGTCGGCTTGGAGGCGGTCCCAGAGCGCGTTGACGTCCACGACCAGGGCTGCGACGTCGGGGTCGGTGAGCGGGGCGAGGCTTGCGCGTGCGGAGTGGTCGCCGGCGTTGAAGGCGCGGGTCGCTTCGCGCAGCGAATGGATGGGACGGAACGTCTCGCGCAGCAACAGCATGGTCAGGCCCGCGGACAGGCACAGCGCGGCGAGAACCAGGATCGCGTGGGTCAACGGGGTGAAGGCGCCGTTGAGCACCAGGCGCTGGGTGAGCCACGTGCCGACGACGGCGCCGCCGAGGACCACGACCAGGTTGACGCCGAGCAGCCGCCAGAACAGCGGCACACGGAGCCAGGCGCGCACCACGCCGTGCGCATCCCGGCGCTGCGCCTCGCGTGCTGCCGCCGTTGGCGAGAACAACGCCTCCGTCACCAACGGAATTCCACCGTCCCGGAGGGTTTCGGGGGATTGGCACCCGCGGCGATGGTCGAGGCTTGCGGCAGCTGCGCCGCCTCCCACGTCTGCAGCAGCGCCGCCAGAAACGGCTGATCCCCCTCGACCAGCCGCGCCTCCTTCGGCGACTCCTTCAACCCGCGTAACTTGCGCGACAACTCCTGCGGATCGCCACCCGTCTCCTGCTGCAGCCGCTGCACAAGCTGCAAGCGTCGCACGAGTCGCAGGCGTTCGGCCTCGATTTCCGGAGGCCGCGGTCGGCGACGATGCTGCGCGTCGAAGCGGCGGATCCACGTCTGATGCAATTGCGCCGCTTCAGTGAGAAACCGCTCGGGCGAGAGCGGCTCGCGGTGGGGCTGCACGTCCTTCGATGCAAAAGATACCGTACCTCTTGGTATGCAGCCCCCAGTCCCGCGCAGGGTGCTGGTCGCCGTGGTGCCCGGCGATCTGGGCGCTCAGATCCAGGCCTGGCGCGAGCGCCACGACGCCCGCCAGGCCACCCGTCTGCCACCCCATCTGACGGTGTGCTATCGGCCACCGACGGTGCCGCTCGAAGACATCGAAGCCCAGGTACGGCACGCCTTCGTCGCTCCGGTGCCGGTACGCCTCGGCCCTGTCTTCGTGCTGGGCCACCCCGAAGCACCGCTGGCGGTTAGCGTGCACGACACGCAGCAACTGGACCTGGCACGCGAGCGCCTCTTCGACGGCACGCACATGCAGATGGGCGGTCGCCACGAGTGGCCGTGGCACATCACGTGTATCCGCTACGGCGCCAAGCGTGACCGCGACGAGCTATTGCACACCGCGGCCACCGAGCTGGCCCTCGACGCGCCCTGGCTCATCGACCGCATCAGCTACCTCGAGCTGCGCGACGGTCGCTACCAGCCCGTGGCCGAGTGGGATCTCGACCCTACGGCCGCTGGCCGAGGACGTGGAACTTGACCGAATTGGTATGCACTCCGAGCTTGAAGGGGTCCGACCCGGCGATGACCACCACGTCGCCCTGCACGGCGAAGGTGTGCTCCAGCAAATAGCCCTCCATCGCCGCGACGTTCGATTCGATGTCGGTGGCCAACTGCTGGTGAATCGGCGTGATGCCCCACCACAGCGCCAGGCGACGGGCCACGCTCGAGTCGGGCGTGAAGGAATAGATCGGCACGTGGCCGCGACCGCGCGACAGCAGCTCCGCGGTCATCCCCGAGCGTGTAATAACGACAATCGCAGCGGCGTCCAGGT
>JAFAWJ010000652.1 GCA_019242065.1 Chloroflexota bacterium | reverse complement strand
CAGCAGTTCACGCTCAAGGACGGCACGATCATCGACACGATGATCCCGTATGGCACCAAGGCCAACCAGTACGAGATCGACCGGGCGATGCAGAAGGCTGGACATTACACGGGCATCTGGTCGATTGCGATGCAGGACAAGGCCATGATCGAAGGCATGACCCGCACCGTCGACCGCAGCCTGGAGCACCTGGGCAGCAGCGACATCGCCGTGATCGCCGCCCGCCGCCGCCTGGTGAAGCTGGCGCGTGACCTGGAGCAGGGCATCGAGCCTGTGGCGGCGACCCACCCCGAGCTGTACCGCGTTCGCCCGCTGGACCTGGTCACGAGCGAGCCGAACTTCGGCCCGCTGCTCGAGCAACACGCCGAAGAATCCCGCGTCCCCGTCGGCGCCTGACCCGAGGGCCATCCTGTCGCGGGCGTCCCGCGATAGGATGGCCGGCAATGGACTACAAGGTCATTTCCGCCGACGATCACCTCGATCTCCGCTTCTTCCCCGCCGACCTGTGGACCGCCCGCGCTCCGTCCCGGCTCAAGGAGCGTGTCCCGCATATCGAGGACGTCGACGGCCTGCCGTTCTGGGTGTGCGACGGCACGCGCTGGGGGCGCTGGGGTCAGTACCGGGCTGAGGGCCCGCGTCAGTGGGCGCTCGAACGCGGTGGGGTCATGAACGAGGGTGAGCTGCGCCCGACGACGCCCGAGCTGCGACTTCAGGACATGGATCGCGACGGCGTGGACGCGACCGTGATGTATGGTCCGACCGATCCCTTCTACGCCGAAGATCCCGAGCTGCGCTACGAGCTGTACCGTGGTTACAACGACTGGGTGGAGTCCTTTACGGCCGCGTGCCCGGAGCGGCTTATCGGCGCCTCACAGATTCCGCTCGACGATCCGGTGGCCGCGGCGAAAGAAATGGAGCGCGTCGCGAAACTCGGCAGCCGCCATGTCAATATCATGGCCTCACGTGCAGACCCGCCGATCTGGCACGAGACCTGGGATCCGTTCTGGTCGATCGCGGAGGAAAGCGGCATTCCGGTTGGCTCGCACATCGCGGTCCTGACGTTCAATCAGCCCCAGAGCGACAAACCGCTGTACGCTAACGCGTCGGTCGACCGCGCCGTGGGCGGTTTCCGTGTCAACAGTCAGCTCGTGGAGCCGGTGTGCGGGCTGATTTTCGGGGGTGTGCTGGACCGGCATCCGAAGTTGAAGTTCGTCATGGGCGAGTCGGACCTGGCCTGGATTCCGTATATCTGGTCGCGGACGCCCAACGATCCACCGGCCGCCGGTGGACCCAGGCTGCCGACGCGCGAGTATTTCCAGCGGCAGATCTGGATGACGTTCATTCAGGACGCGGCGGGTGTGGAGATGGTCAGAGCCGGGATTTTCGAGCCCGATAAAGCCATGTGGTCGTCGGATTATCCGCATCCAGCCAGTTCGTGGCCGAATTCACAACCGACGATTGAGAAAGTCCTGGCGGGTGTGGACGAGGGACTGAAGAAGAAGCTGCTGCACGAAAACGCCGTCAACCTCTACGGGCTCTAATGTCGGAGGAACGCGACTCCGAGACGATGTATGTGTTGGAGTCCAACGCCACGCTGTCGGAGTCGATGGTGTGGCGCCTCCAGCGCACGTTTTACACCGACCAGGGCATCGCCGCCTGGAGTCAGAGTCGCGTTCCACAATCCGTCACCACCTCGCCCAACATCGCCAGCGCGTACGCTCGCATCGTGCTTGGCTTCCTGCGCGATATGCACGCCGAGCTGGACCCCAATGAACCAAGCTATGTCGTCGAGCTCGGCGCCGGCTCCGGCCGCTTCGGCTATCGCTTTCTGAAAGCGTTCTCCAGGTTGCAAGCCGAACGCCATGACGTCCACCAGCGCTGCGTCTACGTCATGACCGACGCCTCGCCCACCGTCCTCGAGTTCTGGCGCAACAATCCCCGCCTGCGACCCTTCGTCGACAGCGGCCAACTGGACTTTGCCCAGTTCGACGTTCTCGACCCGTCACCGCTGCGTCTCCTGGCAGGCGGCGTGACCCTGGGCGATGGACCCTCGCGCAATCCAGTGATCGTCATCGCCAACTACATCTTCGACAGCATTCCCCAGGACGCCATCAGCATCGAAGATGGTCAGCTGTATACCAACCGCGTGACCCTCAGCGCGTCATCTCCCCATCTGGACCTCACCGCGCCGGACTCGAAGGTGCGCATCGGCATCAATTTCTCGACGGATTCCGCGCCGCTCGACCCGACCGACGAACCGGATCCAGTGCTTCGCGACACGCTCGAGGCGTACCGCGAGCAGCTGAACCACACGACGGTGCTGGTTCCGCGCGCAGCGCTGGCGTGCATCAATTTCTTTCGCGAGCTCGGCGGCCAGCGGGCCCTGTACCTGGTCGGCGATTTTGGCGATGCGCGTGCGGACGAGCTCGAGAGCCACGGTCCGCCTGGCTTCGGCGCCAACGGTGGCTTCTGGCTGGCGGTCAACTTTCACCTGCTGGGCGAGTACGCCCGGCGGCGTGGCGGCCGCGCCCGCCACCCGCGCGGTCGTCATCTCAGTCTGAATATCTCCATGCTGGTCTTCGGCCTCGTCTCCGACAGCCTGTCGAGTGCCGAGCAGGCGTACGCCGACACGATCGACCTGCACGGTCCGGACGAGCTGGCCGTGGTGCAGCGGGCGCTCGCCGAGCACTTGCCCAACTTGAAGCTGGACGTCATGCTGGCGCTCCTGCGCTCCGCGAACTGGGACCCCGACTACCTGAGCCGCTGCGTCCCGGCGTTGCTCGACGTGCTGCCCTCGGCTCCGGATCGTCTTCGCCGTGAGATGCTCCACGGCATCGAGCTGGCCTGGGACCAGTACTATCCGATCGGTGAGGCGGATGACGTGCCCTTTGGTCTCGGTGTGTTGCTGTACAGCCTGGAGCGCTATACCCAGGCGCTGGAGTATTTCGAGCGCAGTCTGCGCGACTTTGGCGCGGACCCGCGCACCACGCTCAATCTGGCCATGACCACCTACCGCTTGGGTCGTCAGGCCGAAGCACTGAGGTGGCTGGACCGTACGCTCGAGCTGGACCCCACCAGCGAGATCGCGCAGGCCATGCGCGCGGACGTGGCCGCGGCGTGAGCGACAGTCAATCCACGCCGCTCCGCGCCGCGCTGCTGGAGCCGTATCGCGTCCTCGACCTGACCAACGAGGTTGGCGAGCTGACCGGTCGCATCCTGGCCGACCTCGGGGCGGATGTGATCAAGGTCGAACCGCCCGGTGGCGACCCGTCACGCTGGCGGCCTCCGTTCCGTGGCGACCGGCCGGATCCCGAAGCGAGCCTGGCCTGGTGGGCGTCGAACGTGAACAAGCGCGGCATCACGCTTGACCTGGAGTCCGCCGAGGGGCAGGCCGCATTCCGCCAGCTGGTCGGAACGGCCGATTTCGTGCTGGAGTCCTTTTGCCCGGGCTATCTGGAGGGTCTGGGTCTCGGCTACACGGAGTTGTCGAAGATCAACCCGCGTTTGATTCTGACCTCGATTACGCCGTTTGGCCAGACCGGGCCGTACCGTCACTATCCGGCCACCGATCTCACGCTCCAGGCGCTGGGCGGGTTTCTGTACGTCAACGGCGACGCGGACCGTCCGCCGGTGCGTATCAGCGCGGACCTGGCCTACCGGCATGGTGGCGGTCAGGGCGCCGCCGGCTCGCTGATTGCCCACTTCGCTCGCCAGCGTAGCGGGCGGGGACAGCACGTCGACGTCAGTATCCAGGACTACATTCCCTGGACGCCGCTCAATGTGACCTTCGCCGCCCAGGTGCAGCACGCCAATACCATGCGCCAGGCGGTCGGGTTCCGCGCACATACCGAGGGGGTGAAGTTCCGCTTCACGTGGTTGTGCAAGGATGGGCGCATCGCGTTTCGTCCGCTGGTGACTGGCGGTGGCAAGGCGCAGTACGCGGCGCTGGTGCGCTGGATGTCCGACGCGGGCTTTGGTGATCCGATCCTGACGGCCAAGGACTGGGCCGGCGAGGATAATCGGGCGATTACGCAGGCGGAGTACAACCAGGTCGCGGCCGCGATCGAACGGTTCCTGCTGACGCGCACGCTGGATGAGCTGTATCAGAAAGCCGTCGAGCTGCGCCTGCGGCTGGCGCCGGCGGCGACGGCGGCGGATATCGTGGCGAGTCGGCAGATTCAGGCGCGGGGCGCACTGGTCTCGATTGAACATGCTGACCTGGGTGCGACCTTCGAGTACCCGGGGCCATTTGCCCGCTTCTCAGAGACGCCAATAGTCACGTTCCGCCACCCGCCGCGGCTGGGCGAGGACACCGCCGAGGTGCTGACAGCATCCGCGCTGTCGACGCAAAAGCGAAAAGACAGCTCCAAAGTTCCCTCTGGGGAGTCTGAATCCGACAGTCGATCGGCTGCCACACCAGGTGAATCCGACAGTGGATCGGCTTCTACACCGCGTGAATCCACTGGATTTGAGTATTTTCTCGACAGGACATCGGCTGTGAACCCCGCGGAGGTGTTCAGCGGGCTTCGCGTTGTGGACTTCACCTGGGCCGCCGCGGGGCCGATTACCACTCGGCACCTGTCTGACTACGGCGCCACCGTGGTGAAAATCGAATCCAGCAAGCACCCTGACTCGCTCCGTGTCGGGCCGCCCTTCGTCGACGGCAAGCCAGGCATCAACCGCAGCGGCTTCTTCGCCCAGTTCAACCCCAACAAGCTGAGCGTTTCGATCGACATGACCCAGCCCGCCGGCCGTGAGGTGGTGCGCAAGCTGATCCTGGAGTGGGCTGACGTGGTGGTCGATAGCTTCACGCCGCGCGTGATGCCCGGCTGGGGCCTGTCCTACGCGGACCTGAGTCCGCACCGGCCAGACCTGATCATGCTGAGCACCTGCATGCAGGGTCAGACGGGGCCGTACCGCGAGTACGCGGGCTTTGGCGACCAGGGCTCGGCGCTATCCGGGTTCTTCATGCTGAGTGGCTGGCCGGACCGCGACCCGGCAACGCCGAACGGGGCCTACACGGACATGGTGACGCCGCACTTCGGCG
>JAFAWJ010000592.1 GCA_019242065.1 Chloroflexota bacterium | reverse complement strand
GGGCGACATCCCTCGACCAGCTTGCCGCTTTTGATGCGCTGCAGGGTTTGCGCCTCAGGATTCAGGGGTTGGACCACCATGGGCCACTTTAGGTCCCGGGGTTGGTCGCCGCGGATGCCTTGAAGTAGGTACCGCACGCGCGGCAGCGGTACTGACTGAGCAGCAGCTGCGAGCCGAAGAGGGAGATCAGCTCGGTGTTGGCGGCTTCGCAGAAGGGGCAGGCCATGGACTCGAGAGGACTTATCTGGCACAAACACAATCCGCGCCGGCGGTGGGCGCCGCCAGAGGCTTTCGCAGCAGCGGCGGCGCGCACCACGTAAGAGGAGATGCCGGAGGCGTCTCGTTCGGGGGGCCGGCGGCGGCGCTGTGACGAGGCGACTCGTGAGCCGGAGGCAGTGAGCGACGACGGCGAGACGAGGCGAGTCGTGACGCGGAGGCGTTGAGTGACGGCGAGACGAGACGACTCGTGTCTCGGAGGTGGTCAGCGACGGCGGCGACGAAGCCACACGTCCGAGACCAGGTCAGCGGGTTCAGGAGCCGGGCGTCACACGGCGGCGCGAGTGCCACGCAGTTCACCTCGACGAGGCGCCCGCGGCGTCTCGAGATGGGCCATGGGTTATCGTCGGTGTCGGCAACCCATGACCATGACTGAAGTCGGCAGCTTCCGCAAGCGCGTTGAAGACCCGCGTCTCCTGCGAGGTGAGGGCCAGTACGTCGACGATTTGCAGCTCGAGGGCGTCGCAGAGGTGGCCTTCCTGCGTTCGGCCTACGCGCACGCGCGCATCACCCGCATTGACGTCAGCCTGGCGCGAGGCGCGCCCGGCGTCCTCAAGGTGTGGACCGGTGAAGACGTGCGCACGCTGCCGCGGATTCCCAGCAACGCGCGCGGTATCACGCAGCTGCACCTTTCGCCGCTGCCGCCACTGGCGTGGGACGAGGTCAGCATGGTCGGCTATCCGGTGGCGGCCGTCCTGGCCACCGATCGACACCTGGCCCGCGATGCGGTCGACCTGATCGAGATCGAGTACGCGCCGCTGCCGACCGTCACCTCGGCCGAAGAGGCGCTGACCTCGGCTGCGCCGCTGCTGTTCGAGGACTTCGGGACCAACCTGGCGTACACCGTGGCACGCGGTCATGAGGACCTGACCCGCGACCTGGACAACGGCGACCGACGCCTGCAGTTGCGGGTCCAGCACAGTCGGCTGGCGCAGGTGCCGATGGAGCCGCGCGCCATTGCCGCCCGCTATGACAGCGAGACGGATCGGTTGACGGTCTGGCGTTCGACTCAGTCGCCGTTCGCTACCCGCGGCGCGTTGAGCACGGTGCTCAACCGACCGGAATCCTCGATCCACGTCATTGCGCCGGACGTGGGAGGTGCCTTCGGCGCCAAGAGCAACCTGTACCCGGACGAACTGGCCGCGGTGCTGTTGGCCATGGAGGTCGACCGGCCGGTGCGCTGGGCGTCCACACGTAGCGAAGACCTGTTGCTCACGCTGCAAGGCCGAGACCAGGTGAATCTGATTGACGCCGCGTTCACCGACGCGGGGCAGATTACGGCACTCGACGTGCGGTGCGTACACAATCTCGGCGGGGTCCAGATGCATCCGGTGGCAGCGCCGCCAATGCGCCTTGTGGACTATGCCACGGGTGCTTACCGTATTCAGTCGTACCACGCCGAGGGTCTGGGCGTGCTGACGACCACTGGCCCGACCGGACCCTATCGCGGCGCTGGTCGACCGGAGGCGGCTTTCGTGGCGGAGCGAACCATCGAAGAGGTGGGGCGTACGCTGGGGCTGGACCCGGTGGAGGTTCGGCGGCGGAACTTCATTCAACCGGACGAATTTCCGTACATCAATGGCGCGGGCGCCGTCTATGACAGTGGCAACTATGAGCTCGCACTGCAGCGCGCCATGCAGATTGCGGGCTACGACGACTTGCGGTCGCGCCAAAGGCAACTCCGCGCGGCCGCGCTTGCGGCTGGGGACCCGGTGCCACTCTTTGGAATTGGCGTCGCCACGACCATTGAAGTCAGCGGACAGGGGCAGGAATTCGGCAGCGTCGAAGTGGAACCGGACGGCCGGGTCGTGGCGCGTACCGGATCGTCATCGCACGGCCAGGGCCATGAGACGAGCTTCGCGCAGGTGGTCGCCGATACCCTGGGCGTGCCGTTCGAGAGCATTCAAATCCTGCACGGGGACACGGATCAGACACCCAGCGGCGGCGGTACCGGTGGCAGTCGGAGCCTGGTGGTCGGCGGCGGGGCGTTGAAGGCGTCGTCCGAGGGTGTCAAGGACCAGGCCATTCAGTTGGCGGCGGGGTTACTGGAGGTCTCCATCGAGGACCTGACGTTCGGGCGGGGCGGTGTCGAGGTCGTCGGCGTGCCGGAGCGGCGGTTGACGCTGGCGCAGATCGCCGCGGCGACGCCCGGCGGCCTGCGGCAGGACGGCAGTTTCGGTGGCCAGGGCGACGCGGTGCCCTTCGGCACGGCGGTGGCCGTCGTCCAGATCGACCGCGACACGGGGCGCGTGGAACTGGAGCGACTGATCGTCGTGGATGACTGCGGGACGGTGGTCAATCCGCTGATCGTTTTTGGCCAGATGTCCGGCGGGCTGGCGCAGGGTGTCGGCGAGGCGCTCTACGAGCAGATGGTCTTCGACGAGGACGGGCAATTGCTGACGGGCAGCCTGCTGGAGTACGCGGTTCCACGCGCGGACATGCTGCCGGACTGGGAGCTGGACCTGGTCAACACGCCGTCGCCGACCAATCCGCTGGGGGCCAAGGGGGTCGGCGAGTCAGGGTGCGTTTCGGCGCCGCCGGCGGTGGTCAACGCGGTGCTGGATGCGTTGGCGCCGCTGGGGTTCGATCCGCTGCGGATGACCTTGAATATGCCGCTGACGCCCGAGAAGGTGTGGCGGGTGATTCAGTCGCTGGAGCAACGCTGATGTGAGCTGACACGAGTCGTGTACATGGAGTCGTGACCCAATCACTGACGCCGACCTGACTGGCGTTGTCCTCCAGGGAACGGATTGTCCTCCAGAGGGACATTGCGCGGCGCCACGGCCAACCTGGGGAAACCGCTAGCCGCAGAGATGGGCGGGTACAGATCATGTGGACGGTGACGTGCGGTGTGCGCCGACCAGCGGCAAGAAGATGTTGTCGACGATCTGTGCGAGGGTCTGCTCAGAGATCGCGCCGCGGGTGATCAGCAACTCGTGGCGCAGCAGGTCGACTGGCAGCGAGGCGACCCTGGGCAGGACGTCGGCGGACGGAATCTCGCCACGACCGGCGGCCCGATGCAGGAGCGACTGCATCACCTCCAGGCCCATGCTGAGCACTTGCGGGCGCAGATGCTCCAGGAGCTCCGGGTTGCGCATGTACTCCGCAAACAGGCCGACGATCGTGTCAGTGCCGAGCTCGCGCAATCCGGTGGACATGCGCGTCAGCAGCGCGAGCACGTCGCCGCGGAGTGAGCCCGTGTTGGGGGCCTCGCCCGACAGCAGCGGTTCGCGCTGGCGCATGGCGGCGAGCACCAGCTCGGGGCGGTTGCGCCAGCGGCGGTACAGGACCGACTTGCTGGTTCGGGCGCGCGCGGCGACGGCGTCGATGGTCAGGTCGGCATAGCCGACGGCGACCAGCTCGTCCCAGGCTGCAGCCAGCAGGGCGCGTTCGAGGTGGTCGCCGCGACGGCGAACGGGTGCGGCGGTGGTCGGCGACACGCGGTGCAGGATACCAGGCGTCTCTTTGATAAGAGACTGGAAGTATCTTACCATGCAGATATGACCTCGCCTTCGCTCGCCAGCGGCGTCGGCCTGACGGCCATCGGCGCCGCCCGCGGTCGCGCCACCGAGTCCGCCCGACCCGACCGACTGATCGACGATCCCTTCGCGGCGCGCTTCGTCGACGCTGCCGGCGCGGCGGCTCAGCCACCCAGCGACGCCGACGGCGTGGATGCGCGACCGCTCATCGACGCGTACGTCGGCATCCGCAGCCGCTTTTTCGACGATGCGCTCCTGAAGGCGGTCGGCGCTGGCCTGCGCCAGGTGGTGGTGCTCGGCGCTGGCCTGGATACGCGTGCGTTTCGACTGGTGTGGCCCACCGGCACGCGATTGTTCGAGGTGGTCGCCGCGACGGCGAACGGGTGCGGCGGTGGTCGGCGGCACGCGGTGCAGGATACCAGGCGTCTCTTTGATAAGATACCTGAAGTATCTTACCATGCAGATATGACCTCGCCTTCGCTCGCCAGCGGCGTCGGCCTGACGGCCATCGGCGCCGCCCGCGGTCGCGCCACCGAGTCCGCCCGACCCGACCGACTGATCGACGATCCCT
>JAFAWJ010000591.1 GCA_019242065.1 Chloroflexota bacterium | reverse complement strand
AGTCTCGCAGGTAGTGCATCGACTCCGCCCAGCTGTAGTGGTCGCGGCGGCTGACCGTCACGTCGCTGGCCCACATGACGCGGTCGGCGCCCCAGGCGTCTATCACCCGCTTCAGATAGCCCACCGCGTCTCGAAACGGATACGACTGCTCTGATAGATAGGCCGGCGCGTGGCACCACTTCAGTGATAGGTTCGGGAACCGTTCGCCGAGCTGGATTACGTCGTCCAGCTCCTTCACGCGGTCAATCAGGCGCTCGGTCACCGACCTGGCCCTCGTGACGGACACCTGCCGACCCACCGGCGGAGCAACGCCGACGCCGCAGTGGTCGACAATAACTTGTAGCTTGGGATGGCGTTGCAGGTACGGCTCCAGCAGATGCGACCGGCCCGGCGTCCAGCAGAAGATCGGTACCTGATACTTCTCCGCCGCCGCGAACAGACCTTCGAACTCGCCGTTGGCCAATGCGTTTACTTCGCCAACGTCCGGCACGGGTACAAGGCGCATGGCCGACCCGCCCGTCTTGTGGCGCACTTCTCCGAGCAGTCGATCCAGCTCGGGATCCGTTGGGTCGATACGAACCAGGTAGGCGAACCGGTCGGGATACAACTCCATGGCCCGTTCCGAGAACGGGAACGACGCCCTCACCGCGCCGTTCGGCAGCCGGGGCCAGGCCGGCTTCATGCCCGGCCCGAAGCCCTGGCTCTCAGCGACGAGCGCCGAATGCACGCCGGCCGAGTCCATGGCCGCCACGCCGGCATGCACCGCCACGTCCAGATCCAGCTTCTGATAGTCGGGTAGGAGCTGATTGAGATGTACCTGCGCGTCGACAATGTCCATGAGACGGCAGTGTAGACCTCACATCATATTTGATTTGGCGGGCAGTGTTTGATACGCTGCGCTCGTTCTGATCCTAGCCCGACGCCCGAGGGCCGGCCGCGGCCGATTTTCGCACTCCAGGCGCGGCTGGCCAAGTCCACACCACACGAGCGCCACGAGGTGACCGTCAAGGACGTCGTGGAGTTGTTCCACCAGCCACTGTGAGCTCAGCGGACCCGAGTGTATGCCTGCGTCAACCAGCGGTCACTGTCCTCGTCTAGCTGGCGCAGCACCGGCACTGAACTATCACTAACGCGAGGGTGGCGCGAATTCCGGGGGGAGCCAACCTGCATCACCGCACGACGCCACCTGCTGGAGCGTGATGAAGCTCGTCGAACAAGCCATGTGGAAGCGACCTGCTGATCAACAAGCAGCCAGAGGACGACGGCCTCTGAGGTAGCATGCACACCTCATGACCTCATGCTGGATCAGACCTTCAGTATGCCCGTGACCACCTACGCCGTCACCTTCCTGACCACCAGTGAAGCGCACGACATCGGTTATCTGATGCACGCCTGCGCTCCATCATTCTTACGAACACTTGGCTCGAAGCCTGAACAAGGGACTGCGCACTCGTGTCACGACTAGCCGGCAGAGTTGCTATCGTCACTGGGGGTGGTGGGGGCATTGGTGAGCACGCGGCCCTCGGCCTCGCTGCGGAGGGCGCCAGCGTCGTCGTCAACGACTGCCGGTCAGACGCCGCGGACGCCGTAGTGGCCGAGGTCCGGGCCGCCGGTGGCGACGCCGTCGCCAGCTACGCCAGCGTGACAACCATGGACGGCGGCATGCACATTACCACCTGCGCGCTCACTAATTTCGGTCCTGTCGACATCCTGGTTAACTGCGCCGGCAACTTCACATATTGCCTGCTGGAAGAGATGTCCGAGGAGGTGTGGGACTCGCAGATCGACGTTCACCTCAAGGGCCACTTCAACTGCATCCGTGCTGCGGTTCCCGAGATGATCAAGCAGGGCGCTGGTCGCATCATCAACTTTTCGTCGCGCGCGGCGTTTGGCGACCCTAGAGGTGGCCTGCCGTATGCCGCCGCAAAAGCCGGCATTCTGGGTGCCACGGTCCAGCAGGCAGGTGAGCTCAAGGACTACGGCATCACGGTGAACGCGATTCTGCCCAGCGCCGATACAACCCTCTTCCCCAAAGAGGGCATCCAGACGGGCACCGATGTGCCGCCGACCACGACGGTTGACCCGTCCTTCGTAGCGCCCCTCGTTGTCTACCTGGCGAGCGACGATGCGGCGCAGGTATCGGGCCGCTTCTTCTACGCCTGCGGGGGCGATATCGGCTTGTACTATCCGCCCTTGCGCGTGCGGAACTCCGCTAGCACTCTGGGCGAATGGAGCATAGACGACCTCGAACGGGTGCTGCCGTCATTATTGGTGGTGAGGGACTAGCGGTGGCTGGACGATTCGAAGGCAAGGTTGCCATCGTCACTGGCGGTGGAGGCGGCATCGGCAGACCCACAGCTCAGCTTCTTGCGGCGGAGGGCGCCGCCGTGGTCGTTAGTGATTTCGGTCGAGACCAGTCGGGCCGGCGTTTCGCCGACCTGGCCATCGACGAGATCACGACTGCTGGCGGACGCGCAGTTGCCAACTACGACAGCGTCATCACCATGGCCGGTGGCGCCGCCATCGTCGACGCCGCGGTCAAGGCGTTTGGCCGCGTTGACGTCCTCGTCCTCCCCGCCGGCAACTACAAGGAGCGCTTCCTGGTGGACATGACCGAAGAGGACTGGAACCTCCAGATCAACGTCAACCTCAATGGACATTTCACGTGCATACGCGCGGCACTGCCGCAGCTGATCAAGCAGAGATACGGACGCATCATTACCGTCGCCTCTCGGGCAGCTTTCGGCCGGCCGCGGGGTGGCATGGCATATTCGGCCGCCAAGTCGGCAGTGATGGGGCGCCACTGTGCAGATGTCGCGCGAGCTCAAGCAGTACGGCAAGGCATCACGGTGAACTGCCTGCTGCCTAGCGCCAAGACCACCCTGTTCCCCAAAACCGAACAGCGCGCGGGCAGCCCGCTACTCGAATCGGGATCGCTCGACCCCGCCTGGATCGCGCCCACGGTTGGTTACTTGTGTTCAGACGCGGCCCGCGGCATCACCGCCCAGTTCATCTACTCCTCCGGCACCGATGTCATGGTGCACCACTATCCGCTGTCGATGCAGACCATCCTACACAAAGATGGCAAGTGGACAGTCGACGAGCTGGCGGAGGCAGTTCCGCACTTGCTGTCGTTCCGGGGATAGCGTCGGCGGCTCGTGCCGTCCGTTCTGACGTCGCTGACGAACAGCAGGTCCGAGCCGCTGTGGCCGAATCAGGGGGTGAGTTCGAAGGCCTCGAGCTGGACAACGCCGAGCCTTGCTGCCGGTCCTCGCCTGAGGAACGACGAGTTGCTAGCGCGCGCCGCGTTCCACACCTGAGGAATCAGGGCGGGTCCGGCGTCTTCCACCAGCAAGGCAGTACACCAGGGCGTAGTTGATTCCCATCGTTCGTCGATTCTTGTTTTGGTACGCGTCTGTCAGGCGTCAAGCCACGCGTCAGTAAAGGACAGTGCGCCGAGATGCATCAGGTAGCCAACGCCGTGTAATTTCTCGGTCGCCAGAAAAGTGATGGGATTGGACGTCGCGGCCAGGGTAAAGCACTGGTCGAGCAAGTAGTCGTTCATGGACGTGAACGCAGTTTTCTGTTTGCTGGGATCGGTTTCGGAAGAGACCGTGGCAACAATCTGATTCCAGGCATCACTCTGGAAATTGGAGTGATTGTTCACGGTTCGCCAGCCCGGCGAAGTAAGAATACCCGCGGGGTGCTCGTTCGTCAGGCTGTCATTGCCGCCCCAGAAGCCTGTGTATTCGGGCTTCTTGTTAACCAACAGGTCTCCCCATACTGCCTGATCGACGTTCTTGACTTCTAGGTTGACGCCGATACTAGCCAGATCCGTCTGCAGGATCTGGGACAAAACGTTCAGAGCGGGCTGCGCGTTGCTGACGATGATGCTGGTCTCAAAACCGGACACGCCGGCGTCCTTGAGCAGTGCCCGGGCCTTGTCGAGATCGTAGGAGAAGTATGTGCTCCTGGCGGCATCGA
>JAFAWJ010000585.1 GCA_019242065.1 Chloroflexota bacterium | reverse complement strand
CTCGTCCAGGCCGTGATCGAGGCATTAGCCGAGCACGGCCCCGCCGTGGCGGTCGGGCCGGACCGGCTCGGCGTGCGCTTCGACGTCGTGGCCAGCAGCGCCGGTGAGGCGGTCACGCGTGGCGTGGCCCTGTTCCAGGCCGTCACGGGCGGGCTGGAACCGGTGCGGATCGAGGTCGAACGGGTCGACGAGCTCGAGCGTCAGCTGGCACGCAGCAACGCGCCGGCGTTGCTGGGGGTGGCTGAGGTGGCCGACGCGCTCGACGTCAGCAAGCAGCGCGTCACCCAGTTGATGCAGGCGGGTAGCTTTCCGGCGCCCACCGCTCGTTTGCGCGCCGGGCCGATTTGGCGGCGGGCGAGTGTCGCGGCGTTCGTTCGGCGGTGGGATCGGCGCGTCGGGCGCCGGCCGCGGGCCGCATCCGCGGCGGCCGTGGGCGCGCGCGGGTAAGACGCGTGGTGGGCCCGTCAGAGCCTGGCTGGCTATCGGCTACGATCCCGATTGCCGCGTACCTGACTGGGGACCGCGGCGTCTCTCAAGCTGCGGCCTGGTCACTCAGGCCGCAGCTCTTTTTTTGGTCGAGGGTGCCGCTGCTGCCGAGCAGCTGTTCGACCTCGCTGGCACGGATGCGGTAGCGGCGTGGTCGCTGCCGAGCCAGATGCCGTCGCGCGCGTTCAGAAGTGCCTGATGCCATGGCTGGCGCGGGAGAGGGACGGCTTCGTCGCCGAGCACAGCGAAGTGGTAACACGCCTGCAGCAGCTCGGCCTTGGTGTGGAAGCGGAAATCATCCTGGGGTCCTCAACCCTCCTGGCGAAGCCAGTCCGGGACGTTGTGCAGGAACAACTGTACGGCCACCAGGAAGAGTGCCAGGTCGTCGACTTCGCCTACCACAGGGATCGCGTTCGGGATCCAGTTGATAGGTGAGACGATCAGCAGGAGCACGCCAACGAACAGCAACTTCGCACGCCATGGCGTACGGCCGTCGAACATCAGGCGACATGTGAGCGGGATCTGACGCCAGAGCGAGCCGAGCTCCCGCAGGCGAAACAGCAAGGCCATAGTGTTGAGACGCGCCAGAGCGCCCGAGAGTTGCGGCCGCGGGCTGACCACCGCGCAGTCGGCGTGTGGCCCGTCGCGCCGGGGCCACAAAAGTCGGCGAAAAGCGATGTCGATTTCAGCGTGCGCCGTTCGACGTACTGAGTGAAAGCCGAAAGGAGACCACCCCGTGGCTACCAGTTACGCCCTTCGACCCGCCGCTCTGACCATCGCCTCGCCCCGCAGCGCCGCGAGCCGCAAACTCAGCGCAACGCTGTGGACCTTCCAATCGCTGCTGGCGGTCATCTTCCTCTTCAGCGGCGGCATGAAGCTGCTCGCGCCCGCCGACGTGATGGAAGCCCAGTCGCCGCTGCCGCTCGTGCTGGTGCGCTTCATCGGCACCTGCGAAGTCGCCGGCGCGCTCGGCATGCTGCTGCCCGGCCTGCTGCGCATCCGCCCGAGCCTGACTCCGCTCGCCGCCGCTGGCCTGGTCGTGCTGATGATCGGCGCGACGGTGCTGACGCCGATCATGATCGCACCAGACCCGGTGATGACGCTGATTCCCGCGAGCGTCGGCGCAGTGGCCGCCTTTGTCGCCTACGCCCGAGTGCGCCTGGCGCCACTTCGCGCCCGCGCGTAGCCTCCGGCCTCAAAGCCCCCGCGCGACAACACGAGGAAGCATGACCGAGTACGACGCCACGCCGCGCCTCCACACGGAATTTGCGGACTGGTATCCCATGCTATCGTCGCCGACGGAGTACTCGGAGGATGCCCAGATCTACCTGGACTTGCTCACGGAGGCGGCAGGCTCGGCGCCCCGGACCCTGCTGGAGCTTGGCTCTGGAGCCGGGAACACCGCGTCCCACTACAAACGCTCCGTTCAGGCGACGCTTGTGGATCGCTCACTCCAGATGCTGGCTATCAGCCGTCGACTCAACCCACACTGCGAACATGTCCAGGGTGACATGGGGACCGTGCGCCTGGGACGTACATTCGACGCCGTGCTTGTGCACGATGCTGTGCAGTATTTGACGATAG
>JAFAWJ010000541.1 GCA_019242065.1 Chloroflexota bacterium | reverse complement strand
GCCGCCGGCGGCGTGCACCGCCTCGGTCACTTCAGGCAGGCGCTGCTCGAACAGGCCGAGCGTGCTCGGATTGGTCAGCATCAGGCCAACGACCGTCTCGTCCAGCTCCGAGCGCAGGTGGTCCAGGTCGACGTTGCCGCTGGCATCCGAGGCAATCGGCACGCTAACGAAGCCGCACATGGCGGCGGTGGCCGGGTTCGTGCCGTGCGCCGAGTCGGGTACCAGCACCTTGCGACGCGCCGTGTCACCACGGTCGAGGTGATACGCCCGCAGCATCAACATGCCCGCGAGCTCGCCCTGGGCGCCCGCGGCCGGCTGCAGGGTGACCGCCGAGAAGCCGGTGATCTCAGCCAGCAGCGCTTCGAGCTCGAACATGATGCGCAGCGCGCCCTGCACCGTCTCGTCCGGCTGCAGCGGGTGGACGTGGGCGATGCCCGGCAGCCGGGCAACGTCCTCGTTGATGCGCGGGTTGTACTTCATCGTGCACGAGCCCAGCGGATAGAAGACCGAGTCGATCGAGAAGTTTCGCTGCGCCAGGTGGGTGAAGTGGCGGACAACGTCCAACTCGCCGATCTCCGGGAGGGGCAGCTCGGCGCGCAGGACCTGGCCGGCAAGATCGTCAGCCTCGGGCACATCCAGCGCCGGCAACTGATGCCCGGGCGTGCCAGGCCTCGACAGCTCCGAGAGCAGCCGCTCGGGCTGCACGCCTGTCGCCAGTTCGCGATCAGTAGACGTAGACGTGGGCGTCACCGCGTCACGTCGTCCAGCGCCTGCACGAGCGTGTCCATCTCGGCCCGTGTGTTGTGCTCGGTGAAGGCCAGCAACAGGCATTGTTCGAAGCCTTCGACTCTGTCGAACAGTGGGACGCCTGCCAGGATGTGGCGCTCGACCAGCCGGTGGCGCAGCTCGGCGTTTTCGAGCGGTGTGCGCACCAGGAACTCGTTGTAGAACGGCGGTGGAGTCAGGACGGTGAAGCCGTCCAGCGCGGCGATCGCTCGGGCAGCGTAGACAGCCTTCGCGTGAGACTGCCGGGCAACGTCCCGCAGACCCGCCGGACCCATCAGCGACAGGTACGCCGTGATACCGATGGCCAGGAGCGTCTGGCTGGTGCAGATGTTGGAGGTGGCTTTCTCGCGTCGAATGTGCTGTTCGCGCGCCTGGAGGGTCAGCACAAATCCGCGTCGGCCCTCGTGGTCGGTGGTCTGCCCGGCGATGCGGCCCGGCAGTTGACGCAGGTGATCCCTCTGGCACGCCATCAGCCCGGCCCACGGCCCACCGAACTGCAACGGCAGTCCGAATGGCTGCCCTTCGGCCGTAGCGATGTCGGCGCCCCACGCGCCTGGGGACTTCAAGATAGCCAGCGACGTCGATTCGGCAACCGCGATGATGAGCAGCGCACCCTGGGCATGCACCGCCTCGGCCAGGCCGTTCAGGTCACGGATGTGGCCGAAGACGTCGGGTTGCTGGACCACGACACACGCGGTCCGTTCGTCGAGCAGCTCCGAAATTCGCGCCTGTGTGACGCCCGTTGGAGTAGTGGCGACCTCCGAGGTGACGATCTCCACACCACGCGGCGCCACGTACGTGGCCACGACTTCGCGCCAGTGGGGGTGCACGCTGCCGGCCAGCACCACCCGATCGCGACGCGTGACTCGCTGCGCCATGAGCACCGCCTCGCCGACCGCCGAGGCGCCGTCGTACACCGAGTCGTTGGCCACATCCAGTCCGAGCAGGTCACACACCAGCGACTGATACTCGAACGACGCCTGCAGCGTGCCCTGGCTCACCTCGGGCTGGTACGGCGTGTAGGCCGTAAAAAACTGGGGCTGCGCCATGATGTGGCCGACTGCCGCCGGCGAGTAGTGGTTGTAAGCGCCGCCCCCAATGAAGCACGGCCACCGGTTTACCGACGCGTTCTGCTCGGCAAGCTCGTCCAGGTAGCGACCGACTTCGATTTCAGTCAGCGCCGGCGGCAGCTCGAGCGTCGGGTAGCGGGCATCCGACGGAACGTCGTCGAACAACTGCTCCACGCGATCGACGCCGATCGTACGGAGCATCGCCTGGCGATCGTCCGGCGTGAGCTGGATGAAGCTCGGCATTCACTCGCCGGTTTGTTCCGCGTATTGCTCGGCGGTCAGCAACTCCTCGATCGCCGCGGTGTCTGAGGCGCGGACCTTGAGCATCCAGCCGCGTTCATAGGGGTCGTCGTTGACGTTCTGGGGCTGATCGACCAGCTCGGCGTTGACCTCGATGACCTCGCCGGACACGGGCGCGTACAGGTCGGAGGCCGTTTTGACGGATTCGATGACACCGAAGGCCTTGCCCGCCTCGATCTGGTCGCCAACCTTGGGGAGCTCGACGTAGACGATGTCTCCGAGCTGATCCTGGGCGAACGCCGTGATGCCGACGACGTAGTGCTCGCCCTCGGGCTTGATCCACTCGTGCTCGGTGGTATAGCGACGATCAGGAGGATTGGCGGCCATGCCTACATTGTGGCGCGTGGCCGCGTGCGATGGGGTACGAACGGCAGGGGCGTGACCTGCGCGTTGATCTGTTTGCCACGCACTTCGACGGTGAACGATCGGCCGGTCTGGCTCACGTCGATCGGCACGTAGCCCATGGCGATGTTGCGCTTGAGGCTGGGCGAAAACGTGCCACTGGTCACGGCTCCGACGCGCGTGCCGTCCGTGAGAATGGGCAGGCCGGGTCGAGGTACGCCGCCCGCGGCGACGCTGAGCCCTACCAGTCGACGGTGCGGACCGTCGGTTTTGATGCGCGAGAGGGCCGCGCGGCCGGTGAAGCTCGGCTTGGAGAGGCTCACTACCCAGCCCAACCGCGCCTCGAAAGGGTTGGTGGACCGATCGATGTCGTGCCCGTACAGGGCCAAGCCGGCTTCGGTCCGCAGGGTGTCGCGCGCGCCCAGGCCGCACGGCACGGCGTGCTCGGCGAGGCGCGTCCAGAGGCGTTCGGCCGCGTCGGCGTCGACCATCACCTCGAAGCCGTCCTCGCCGGTATAGCCCGTGCGCGAGACCAGGGCTGGGGCGCCGAGGATCTCGGTGGTGACGAAGGCATAGCCAGGCAGGTCGTCCAGGCGTACTCGGGGACACACCGACTGCAACACGGCTTGCGCCGACGGACCCTGGATGCCGATCAGCGCCGTCTTCAGGGTGCGATCCACCAGGTCCACCTTCCAGCCGACACAGTCGCGCTGCTCGACGAACCACTGCGTGTCCGAGACGCGGTTGGCGGCGTTGAACACGATCATCAGCTCGCGCTGTTCGAGGCGGTAGACGATGACGTCGTCCAGGATGCCGCCGTCCCGATCGCAGATGACTGAGTACGCCGCCGCACCGGGTGGCAAGCGGGCCAGGTCGCGCGTGCAGCAGTCCTGAGCCAGCGCCATCGCGTCCGCGCCGCGTAGATACACCCGCCCCATATGGGATAGGTCGAAGATCCCGCACCCCGACCGCACCGCGGCGTGCTCGGCCAGGATGCCCGTCGGGTAGTGCACGGGCATGTCCCAGCCGGCGAAGTCGACCATGCGCGCGTTGAATTGGCGATGAACGCCGTTCAGCGGCGTTTTCAGCAAAAGTTGGGGCGCCGCGGACTCAGAGGGCAAGCCCGGTGCCAAAGACGCGGGTCAGCAGCGACGTGATCCGCGTCATTTGCTCGGTGAACAGCAGCACGCCCATGCCGATGAGCAGCACCCCGCTGAAGCGCTCGATCGCCAGCATGTGCGGACGGACGGTGCGCATCACGCTGAGCGAGCGGTCGATAGCCAGTCCCGCCAGCAGAAACGGAATGCCCAGGCCGAGTGCGTATACCAGTAGCAGCAAGACGCCGGCGCCGACTGTCGCCTGCTGCGAGGCCAGCCCCAGCAGACCGGCCAGGAACGGACCGACACATGGCGTCCAGCCAGCGCCGAAGGCGAGGCCCATGGCGAAGGCGCCAACGTGCGTGCGCTGCACGTTGGGGGCGACATCGGCGACTCGGGCCGTGCGAGCCAGGAATGGAATGCGGGTGATGCCCAGCATCTGCAGACCAAAGACGACGACGATGACGCCGCCGATCTGGTACAGCCGCTCCTGGTTTTGCAGCAGCGTCCGCCCCAGGACACTCGCCGAGGCGCCTAGCAGGGCGAAGATCACCGCCAGTCCCAGGACGAAC
>JAFAWJ010000479.1 GCA_019242065.1 Chloroflexota bacterium | reverse complement strand
CCAGCAGCCCAGCAGCCGATGGGCACCCCTGGCCTCAATCTGGCCAAGCCGCTTTAAGTTCAGGACTGGGTGTTGTACGGTCGCTGGTTGCCCGCATAATAGTTGGCCTTCGTCAGAATCTGAGTCCAGGCGTCGCTGACCTCATTCAGCGCGTCGGCTGACGACTTCTGCTTCACGTACGCCTCGGACAACCCCAGGTCCAGCGCTTCATACAGCTGCGGCCACTCGGGAATATTCGGCAGCGCCAGCGTCTTGTCTGAGGCCTGACTGATCTCAGCCCGCCATCCGTTTTTGCCATCGGTAAAGCCCTGCTGCAGTCGCGGATCCTCGAACAACGACATCCAGTATGGCTCGACACCCGTGCCAGCCAGAGCCGTCTCCAGGGCATTCTCCGGCTGGACGAGCCAGCGCGCCCACAGGTACGCCGCCTCAGCGTTTTTCGATTTAGCGGGAATACCCAGCGTCTGTCCGCCAATGAGTGCGCTCCGCCGGCCGGCCGGACCAGCTGGCAGCTCGGCAACCGCGGTTTTGTCGACAACTTTGGACTGTTTCCCGAACTGTGCGTTGGTCCCCATCGCCTGATAATGCATCGACATCGCGGCCGTGCCGTTCAGCCAGCCGTTGTTCAGGTCGACAAAACCAAGGCTGGTGTCATCCGTAGGACCATATTGCAGCAGGTTAACGGCATAGTCCAGCGCACCTTGCGCCGCGGACGAATTGATTTGCGGCTTCCAGTCGGCGGTGAACCAGTCACCGCCCCACGCGGCAAAGAAGTTTGCCCACCACGTGTGCGTCAGTGCGCGCGAGGTCCGCGGAAGGAAACCGGCGATCGGCGTGCCGCCCACGTTCATGTTGTTGAACCGAGCGGCCAATTGCGCCATGTCGTCATACGTCGCCGGCGGTTGACTCGGCTCGAGACCAGCCATCTGGAAGACGTCGGTGCGGTAGTGCAGCAGGAAGAGATCACCGCCATACGGCATCGAGTACGGCTTGCCCGACTGCGGATCCGGATACCAACCGTATGCGCGGAAATCGGGCAGCACGTCGGCCGTCGGCCAGGCGTACTTCGCGTTCAGATCCGTCAGGTCGAGCATATATTGTGCGAAGGCGCCGATCTGGTTGGGGATGATGGTGATGACGTCGAAGCTCGACGAGCCGCTGGCGAAGTCCACGATCAACTTCTGGAACAGGTCGGTGGCCGGCGTCTGGTCGAAGTCGGTGTTGATGCCGATCGCGCTTAGCGCGTCGACCTGGTCCTGTGGCGGCGGAGACGATCCGATGACTGACGCGGTGATGGTCGTGCCGCTGAACGGTTTGAGCGCATCCAGGATGTCCTGCTTGCTCATGTGACCAGCGCTCGCCGCGGGCGACGGTGAGGCGACGACCGCCGGGGCCGCGCTCGGCGACGGGTTGACGGCCGCCGAGGGACTGGCCGAAGCAATCGCGGGCGACGCCGCCGGGGCGGCGGTGGTTGGCTTGGGGGCCGCCGGCGGTGCGGTTGTCGGCGCGGCCGCGGGTGCGGCCGGTTGGCAGGCCGCCAGCAACATGACGCCGCTTGCGAGACCGGCCACTCGCAGAAATGCACGCCGGGAGGCAATCCTGCGCAGGGCTACGGCAGAACCATCGGACACGCTCACGTTCCCCTTTCGAATGCTCATCAGCATGTGACGGTGTCGTTCAAGGACGTTCGGCGCGAAGCTCGTCGATTGCCTGACGGATGTGCGGGTCATCGACATACGCCGCCCCGGCGGCCTCGCGGATGCGCTGTGCGCGGGCGATGATCTGGGCTTGTGGCAGGTCGGCGGGCGGCGGCGTGGTCCATGTCAGGAACTCGAGGGTGTAGCCGCTCGGGTCCGGAAAATAGATAGACACCTCGTAGCCGCGACTGATCGGACCACGAAAGGTAATTCCGTGCTCTTTCAGCGTCACCTGCGCTGCCGAGAAGACCTCGGGCGAGACGTCGAAGGCCAGGTGGCGCAGCGAGCCTGGCGACCACCCGGTGCCGAGACCCTGCGGGTTCACGGGTGGGTCAAGTGGCTGCTGGTCGCTCGCCGGCACGAAATAGGCAATGAAGCAGTCGTTCCCACAATCGAAGAAGAGATGTTCGAGGGTCGGAAAGTCCAGATTCGGCTGGCGCAGCACCAGCGGCATACCCAGGACCTGGGTGTAAAAGTGGATCACGGCCGGGCCGTCCTGGCCGACGAGCGCCGGGTGGTTGATGCGATCGGTCTTGAGTTGTCGCTGTTGCTGGTGCTGGTGCTCGAAAAGGGCCAACGACGTCTCCGTCAGGTTCGAAATCGAGATAGGTAGGATGTTTTGAGCCGGCTCAGCCTTGACTACTCGCTCTGGCCGAACGTAGTGCAGAGTATATATCCTACCTTTGTGGCGCAAGCGCGCTCAGCAAGCGCCGAACGACGCACCGACCGGGTGACGCGCGCCGTGCACGGCTGGCTGCTCGACGGTCAATTCCGACCCGGTGAGCACCTGCCCAGCGAGAAGGCGCTTGCCGAGCAACTCGGCGTGAGTCGCAACGCGGTGCGCGAAGCGCTGCGTGGCCTGGAAAGCGTCGGACTCCTGGAAATACGTCGCGGTGCAGGCGGCGGCGCCTTCGTGCGGCAGGCGTCCTCGCGACTCCTGAATGATGCCCTGTACACCGTCTTGCGACTGGAAGGCTTCGAGGTCCACCACCTGCACGAAGCCCGCCTGTTGCTGGAGCCTGGCGTGGCCGCCGCGGCGGCGGAAAGAGCGACACCGCTGGGTGTTGCCGAGCTCGAGCGCACGCTGGAACGCTCGCACGCCGCCCTGGCGGCTGGCGGACCCATGGCAATGGCGATCGATCTTCACGGCCACCTGGCGCGTATGACGGGCAATCCCATTGTCGAGTTGTTGCTTGGTCTGTTGACAGACCTGCTGGAAACGTCGCGAACGTTGCGCGCCTCACCGATCGACACATCGCCCGCGGCCGGCGAGCATGTGCTCAGCCAGCACCGTGCGATCGTCGAGGCCATCGCCTCGCGAGCTCCGGCCCGAGCCGAGTCGCTGATGCGCGCACACCTCCAGGACATTTCCGAAATCGAAAGCGCTGTGCTGTAAGCGTGCCAGGCCAACGCAGCGCCCGGCCGCGTCGGCGGGGAGTTAGCTCGAATTTCTCAAGAGGCGGACGGGGCGCTGGCCAGGAGGCGAACTGATTTGGGCTGGGGGCGCGCCAGGAGGTAGACGGACACGACGTGGGTGATCACCAGCAGCGGCACGTACAGGATGGGGATGGCGTAGGCCGCGCCCAGTTGACCTGCACGTGATGGGAGGTCGAACTGGATGGCGTGGTAATAGTCGACGAGGATGTCGAGCATGCCTACCACGTTGAAGGCGACGACACACATCCAGAACAGCGGACGCACGCGGATGGTCAGGAGTGCGAGCATCGCCAGCACGCCCGTGGCGAAATCGCCGTAGGCGGCGAAGGCGGCGAAGCCGAGCGGCAGGTTGATGCCGACGACGCCGGGAATCAGAAAGACCAGGCCGAAAAAGCGAAAACTGTGCAGTGTGGCGATCGCGCGCTGCGCGGCCACGCGGTCCATCGCCCGCAGGCTGGGCCAGACGTACGCGCCGACGCACAGCAGCCAGGGGACGAAACCGACGATCAGTTGAATCTCAAAAATTGTGGCGACTGACATGTGATGTCCAATCAATCAATCATTCAATCTGTGACTACGCGGGCTCGAAGACCGCGGTCAGAATTCCAAGCCGCCCGTCGGTGAGACTTCGGGCCAGGTTTGCGAACAGCTGCAGGAAGTCCGCACCCATCACGACGCCGAGGTGAGCAGAAAGCTGGTGGCGAGCGTTCGCGCCCAGGGCAGCGGGTACGCGGGCTCGCCGTCGAGCGAGACGACGTCGACGGTGCCGAAGCGTTCGTAGGGCCTGAGCACGCGGCGTAGCTCGGCGTACAAGCGGCGACGCTCGGCGATGTTCATCGCCACGTGCTGGAGCAACACGGCTCAAAGCGGCCGTCGTCAAAGGGAAGCGCGAGCGCGCTGGCGGACTCAAAGGTCAGCAACGCGCTCTGGCGTGTGCGTTCGGTCAGGTAGCGGGCCGGGCCGCCGAGGCCGTGGTCGCGGACGCCGTCGAGGGTATCTGTCATCGCAGAAGGTCCTCTCAACACACACGAATGTGGACACTGTCCACTCTAGACTCATTTGTGGACGTTGTCCACTATAATTTCGGGTAGTGGTCGCCGCTGACCCACCCTCTGGCCCTCGCTCGCGTCGCGGACCGCGCCCGCGCGGTACCGTGCGGGCTGCCCTCGTCAACGCCGGCCTCGAGCTGGCCCGCACCGGCGGACCCGACGCCGTGGTCCTCCGCGAAGTGACGCGCCTAGTCGGGGTCGTTCCCAATGCCGCCTACCGACATTTCGCAGATCGAGACGCGTTCCTCGCCGCCGTCAGCGACGCCGCGGTCGCACGCCTGGCTCAGCGCATGGCCGACCGGACGCGCCAGGTGCGTGCCCGCCGCGGCACGCGGTCCGGCGCGCAGCGGCGACTGCAAGCGGTCGGCCGCGCCTACCTCGAGTTCGCGCGCACCGAGCCAGGCCTGTTCGATACCGCCTTCGCGGCCACCCAGGACCACTCACCCGCCGCCACCGTCACACCGGCGCCATTCGACCATTTGAAAGCTGCTCTCGACGAGCTGGTCGAGGCGGGTCTGCTGGACCCCGCGCGTCGACCCGACGTCGAGTATCCGACCTGGGCGGCTGTCCACGGCCTCGCGGTGCTGCTCCGCGGGCCACTCCACTCACTCTCAGATCGCCAGAAGCTGCAACTGGAGGCCCAGACGCTCGCCTTCATCGGCGCGTCACTGGGTGGTGGAGCGCGTCCCCAATCCGCAATCGCCGTGCCGCCGACGGAGGGCGATACTTAGAGGCGATGCGAGTCCACCGGAGCGTCCACATCACATGAACTCCGGGCAAGCCTTGCGCGCCATGGTCGACGCGCGTCGCGGCGCGCTGGTGCCGGGCGCCTTCAATGCGCTGTCCGCCCGCGTGATCGCCGACCTGGGCTTCGAGGCAATCTACGTCAGCGGCGCGGGCGTGACCAATATGCAGCTCGGCCTGCCGGACCAGGCCTTCATGGGCCTGGCGGAGATCGCCGAACACACCAGTCGGATTCGCGACGCGGTGGAGCTCCCGCTGATCGTGGACGCCGACACCGGCTTCGGCAACGCGCTCAACGTGCGCCAGACCATCCGCGTGCTGGAGCGCGCCGGTGCCGACTGCGTGCAGCTCGAAGACCAGGTCAACCCCAAGCGGTGTGGTCACTTCAGTGGCCAGGCCGTCATCGATACCGCCGAGATGGTGGGCAAGATCAAGGCGGCCGTCGATGCGCGCCGCGACGCCGACCTGCTGGTGATGGCGCGCACCGATGCACGCACCGTGTATGGATTCGAGTCGGCCATCGAGCGCGCCCAGGCCTTCGCCGAAGCCGGCGCCGACCTGTTGTTCGTCGAGGCACCCCAAACCGCCGAGGAGATCCGGGCGTTGCCGCAACGTCTGCAACCACCGCAACTCATCAACATGGTCATCGGCGGCAAGACGCCGATCGTCAGTGCGCGCGAGCTAGGCGAGTGTGGATACGCAATCGTGCTATACGCGAATGCGGCGCTGCAAGGCGCACTGGTCGGCATGCAGCGGGCGCTCACCGTCCTGCGCGAGACGCAACGACTCGACGAAGACCCGTCGCTGGTGGCTGCGTTCGCCGAACGCCAGCGTCTGGTTGGCAAGCCCGCGCTCGACGAACTGGAGAAGCGCTACACCTGACGTGCCGCTCCGCTGGAAGTGGTCTCGAGCCCTGGCATCACCTCGGTCGCGAACAGTTCCAGCGAGTGCAGCGCCTGTTCATGTGTGAGGCTTCCCCACTGAAACGCGGCCATGAAATAGTTGGCGCCGGACTCTTCGGCATACCGCTGCACGTACGCACGAATTGTCTCAGGCGAGCCGACCAGCGCCGCCTCGAAGCGCAACGCATGGTCAAAATCGCGGCCGGCCGTCGTGCCGGGTCCACCGGCTGGCACGGGTACCTGTGTGCCGTCCGGCCGCGTCTCGGGACCAGGTCCGTCCATGCCCCGTTTGGCGAAGTTGTCCTGGTAGACGGACCACGCCTGGCGCGCCACCCGTTCCGCCTCGGCATCGGTATCCGCGACAAAAATGTGGCGCGAGCTACCCTGCCATGGCTCCTGGACCTGCGGATTCAGCCGATCGGCACGGTGCCGGTTCTGGTCGAAAATCTCGGAGTAGCGTGCCATCACCCGCGGCAGGCCAGCGCCCCCGCGAGACACGAAGTGCAGCCCTTCCTGAGCGGCATACTCCGGACTTCCTGAGGCATACCAGAAGGGCGGGTGCGGCTTCTGCATAGGGCTCAACTCGAGCGGAATCCGGTCGAAATCATAGAACTCGCCGTGGTAGGTGAGGGTGTCGCTGGCGAAGCCCTGGACGATGATCGCCAGCGTCTCCGCATAGCGGCGCTGGGCGTCACTCGGGCTCAGGCCCCAGTACGTATGCTCGATGGCGGTGATGCCGCGGCCCAGGCCGATCTGCAACCGGCCCTGGCTCAGGTTATCTAACATGCAGACTTCTTCGATGAAGCGCAGCGGGTGATACAGCGGGAGCAGGTGCACGAGCGTGCCCAGTTTGATCCGGTGCGTCTGACGCGCCGCCGCCGCGAGAAAGACGTTCTGCGACGGTGCCATGCACAACGGCGACTGGTGGTGCTCCGCCAGGTGATAGCCATAGAACCCGAGCTCGTCGGCGCGGCTGATCAGCCGTAAACGCTCGTCGAATTCTCGCTCGAGCCCGATCTCGTGCTGGCGCTCGAGATGATCGAAGATGCCGAATTCAAGCACGGGTGCCATGCTCCTCTTAGACAATTGATAGTCTCAACGGTCCAGAGCCGCGAGCTGATCCGAAATGGCGGCAGCAGCCTGGACAACCAGGTCCACATACGTGCTCAGGACTTCGTCCGGAATTCGAAAGCTGGGGGCCACGACGCCGAGCGCGGCGCGCACGCTGCCGTCGGCGTCGAACACCGGCGCCGCCACGCCGCGGACGTGTGTCTCTGGATCCGGACCGGCGACCGCGTGGCCGGCGGCGCGTATCGCGCTCAACTCACGCAGCGTGGCCGACAGCCGCAGCCCTGCAACACCACTGAGAATCGCTCGCTGGCGTTCGGGTGGCAGATAGGCCAGCAGAACCCGCGCCGACGCGCCCATGTGGACGGTCACCGGCAGAATCTGGCCGCGCTCGTAGACGATCCGAATTACCTGATCGCCGCGATCGACACGCTCCAGACACACCACCTGCTCGTCAAACAGCCGTGTCAGCAGGACGGTCTCGGTCGTCCTGTCGGCCAGGTCGTACATCGTCGGCAGCGCCAGTTCCGACAGGCCAACTCCGCGCCGAAACAGGCGCGCGAGCTGCAGCACGCGTGGACCGAGGCGGTAGGCACCGGCGACGTCTTCCTCCAGCAGTCCATAGCCGAGCAAGCTCTGGAGATAGCGATAGGCCGTGCTGCGATGCGTCTTCAGCCGGCGGCTGATGTCCTCGGCTGAGAGGCTGAGCCGCTGTTCGTCGAACAGAAGCAGGATCTCGATCGCGCGATCGGCCGTCGCATTCCCAGTCCGCGCGCTGCTGCGCAGGAGCGTTGCCGGCATCGCCCGCCGAGCGTAGCAGTGCTGTCGCGCATAGCGCAATAGCTGTCGCGTTTTTCGCTTGACCTGGTGACAACCACGGGCTAGCATCGGCGATGTCGAAGGGGAGCACCTGTGACCACCACCAGCTCGGCCGATATTTCGACCGTGACCCGTCGCGACCTGTTGCGCAGTGTCGGCGTTGTCGGGCTCGCGGTTCTGGGCGCGGCGTGCGCTCCGCTGGCGCCAGGCGCCGCGGCGCCGACGAGCAGCGCGGCAAGCGTCAGCACGCCGTCAACGCCGCGCTCGGGCGGCACGCTCCGGATGGGAATTATCGGTGACTACCCCACGCTGGAGGGCGAGACCGTCGCACCCATATCTCAGGACAATCTATGGGGCGTCTGGGACCGCTTGATCGCCCAGGACGTGACGACCCAGCCACGGCCGATGCTCGCGGAGAGCTGGGACGTCAGCCCGGACCACACGCAGATCACCTTTCACCTGCGTCAGGGCGTGAAGTTCCACACCGGTCGTGAGCTGACCAGCGACGACGTCAAGTTCAGCCTCCAGCGCCTGCAGGATCCCAAAGTTGCCTCGTCGATGCTCGGACGCTCGCGGACCATGAGCGCGTGGGATACCCCCGACCGATACACCATCGTCGTTACCGCCAACCGCCCCTGGCCGGACGCGTTCGACCTCATCCAGTACGTCAACATTATCGACCCAGAGACGTTCGCCTCCGCTGGTCTTGCCACTCCAGTTGGCACGGGTCCGTTCAAGTTCCAGGAGTACCAGCAAGGCGATCACCTGACACTGGTCAAAAATCCGGATTACTGGATGACCGGTCGGCCGTACCTGGACCGCATTGTGACCTCCGTGTTCTCGAACAGCCAGTCGGCGATCACGCAGCTGGAGGCGGGCGCGCTCGACGTGGTGGACGCCCCACCGGTTGTCGACACGGTGCGGCTGGCGACGGACGCGCAGTACCAGGTGCTGGTCAACAATGTCACGGGTGGATTCTGGAACGTGCTGCCCAACTGCCAGAAAGAGCCGACGAG
>JAFAWJ010000449.1 GCA_019242065.1 Chloroflexota bacterium | reverse complement strand
AAAGAGTGGCCCGTGGAGCTCGCGCCAGTAGCGAAAAAACTCGTCGCGGCTGCGATTGGTGGGATGCAAGTTAGCGGCTGAGATGATTTTGATCATTGTGGATCTTGGTGGTGTGGCATATGTCCTGTCGGAACCCAGCTGATCTCTCCAGAGACTACTTGTGTTTCATCACGTACACACGATCCCAGTCAGCACCTGGCGGCGCCTCCGACAGCTCGCGGCAGCGCTCGATGTACATCACACTCGGCAAGTCAACCTCGTCCCCGCCCGCGCGGGCGGCATCCCCAAACAACTCGGCCGCCGCCTCGAACTCCTGGGCGTGATACAGCACCATCGCCCGATTGAAGCAGTCCAGCACCGCCGTGTAGCGATCCACCAGCGCCGCGTCGCTGGCCAGTCCCAGCAGCTCCAGCACCGGCACCGCCTCGCGCTTGCCTTTGACCGCCACCAGGTCCAGCTGCCGCACCAGCAGCGGCTCGTGACCCGCCGCGGCGTCAAAGGTGGCCTGCGAGATGCAGATGCGCGTGCCGTACTCGTTGTTGAGCGGCTCGAGCCGCGCGGCCAGGTTCACCGTGTCGCCGACGGCGGTGTACGCGAAGCGCCGCGTGCTGCCCATATTGCCGACGCTGGCGGCCCCGGTATGAATACCAATGCGCATCTGCTGACGCGATAATCCGTCAGCCTCCCAGCGGTCGCTGAGCCGATTCAGGGCCGCCTGCATCTCGAGGGCGGCCTGGCACGCGTGCCAGGCGTGGTCCGCATCGTCGAGCGGCGCGTTCCAGAAGGCCATGACCGCGTCGCCGACGAATTTGTCGAGCGTGCCGCCGAACTGAAACACGACGTTGGTCATCGCATCCAGGTACTCGGCCAGCACGTGACTGAGCACCTGTGGGTCGAGGGTCTCCGAGAACGACGTGAAGCCCTTGAGGTCCGTAAACAGGACGCTGATCGTGCGTCGCTCGCCGCCCAGTCGGACCCGCTGCGGATGGCGACCGATCTCCTGGGCCACGCTCTCGGGGATGACCGACGCGAGGGCGGCCTGCAGGGCTCGCGCCTGGCGCTCTTCGACGCCGACGCGGTAGGCGGTGCCGCCGACGAAGGTGAGCGCGCCAGCCAGGATCGGGGTTGCCAGGGCGAACTGGACGCCGGCCTGGTCGAGCACCACGAGATTGGCCAGCACCCCCAGGCCCAGCGCCCCGATGCTGGCGGCAGCCGCGGTCGTCGGCCCCAGGTTGGCTGTGATCAGCCCGACCACCACGGCCAGCAGAAGGATCGCGGCGAAGTCGAGCGGCAGCGGCGCGTCGTGCAGGAACTGCGTCGAGAGCAACGTGGCGGCGACGTTGGCGTGGATTTCCACGCCGGCCATCTTGTGACCCAACTCGCTGACCGGCGTCCAGTAGTCGTCGGCAAACCCGGTGGCGCCGATCAGTCCGATGAAGGTGATCCCGTCGCGCCAGGTGGCCGGATCGGCCTCGCCGCGCAGCACGTCCACGAAGGAGACGGTCTTGAAGGTGGTGGATGGCGCGCTCGGATCGGACGGCGGCCCGAAGTAGTTGATGCGGAGGGCGCTGGAGGGATCGACCGGAATCTGGCGGCCAGCCAGGACGAACGTGTCGGGATCGGGCCGACCGTCGTCGTAGGTCGGTCGGCGCAGGTAGCGCGCGGCGGCCAGCAGACCCAGGCTCGGTCGTTGGGTGCTGCCCATATCGAGCAGCAAGGGCATCGTGCGTACGACGCCGCGGTCGTCGGGCAGCACGTCGGTGGCGCCGACGTCTGGATCGGAGGCGAGTGTCGCGTCTGGCTGGAGCCCGTCGTTGAAGGCGACCGTGCCGTCTGCGCCGTGCCTGGCGTCACCCTCGCCGGCGGCGGCGAGCACGACGGCGGTAGGCGGTCGCTGTGCGCGCGCCTGGGCGATCGCGTCCGCGAGCTGTGCATCGTCCGCGGCGGGCTCGAAGAAGCCCACGTCCAGGGCGATGACACGCGGCGGGGCGGTCATGAGCTGGTTGATGACCTGCGCGTAGTAGCTGCGCGGCCAGTCGCGAAACAGGCCCAACTCGGCCAGGCTGCGCTCGTCGATGCTGACCAGGGTGATCACGCTGCGTGGGTCGCGGCCGACGCTGGTGCCGTAGCGATCCGGGTTGCGGGTGCGCAGCACGGCGTCCTGGACGGCGGATTCGAGGGCGTGCAGGGGGCCGCCGGCATACAGCGCCTGAGCTTCCTGCAGCTGAAGCCAGGCGCACAAGCAGGTGGCGGCGAGGGCGATGCCGAGGACGACGAGGTTGCGGCGCACTACGGCGGCCAGTGCCACCAGCGGCAGTCGCCGTTTTCATAGGGGTACGGGCAGCGGGTCGGGGTCGCCGTTGGCGTGCGCGTTGGCAGAGCCGTAGCGGTCGCCGTCGCGGTGGGCATCGGCGACGGCGTCGAGGTCGGCGTCGAACTGGGCGTCGGTGATGTCGGTGTCGAACTGGGCGTCGGTGACGGTGACGGTGATGGTGTCAGTGTCGCCGTGGATGTTGGCGACGAGGTGGGTGTCGGAGTCGATGTCGACGAGGGTGTCGCTGACGAGGTAGGTGTCGGAGTCGACGAGAGCACTGGCGACGGGGTGGATGTCGGAGTCGACGAAGGGACTGGCGATGGTGTCGCCGACGCGGTCGGTGTCGCCGACAGATTGGGCGTCTGCGACAACAGCGCAAACACCGTGAAGTGATTCGAGGTCGCCGTCACCGTCTGATTCCCCGTGTTCACCGACGAATCCCCCAGCCGCTGCCAGCTGCTACTCCCCGTATTGAAGAAGTACATGCCCTCCGGCGCCGACCCGCCATACGTCATCGTGATCTGCACGTTCGACGCAAAGTTCGACACCGGCCCATTGGCGTTGCTCGCCGTCAATTCCACCGACGTGCCCGCCACCTGCTGGCCCGTGGGCGCCGCCGGAGCGCTCGTCGGTTGGATCTGGATGACCGTCGGCTGCGTTACCGCGCCAGGTGGGAACACGATCTGCACGCTGCCGTCAGGCAGCGACACCGTGCCACCATTCGGCCCCACCGTCCCAGGCGGCAGACTCGACCCGGACGACGAAGACGAAGTTGAGCTGCGCGACGTACTCGGCGCGACCGCCGCAACAGCCGGCGGCGCGCTCGGCGGCTGTACCGGCGGCGCAGGGGGTGGCGGCGGTGGAACCGGATTCGCGGTGGCCGCGGGCGCAGCCGGCGCGACAGCTGGCGCGGCGGGCGGCAGGAGCAGCCCCTGCAGGCCGCTGTCCGCGGTCGCGCTGCGCACGGCCAGGCCATCCAGGAACGTACCGCCGCCAGGTCCGCCGGAACCGCGCGGCGCCGACGGGACGATCGCATTGGCGAATTCGTCGGCCACCTGGCTGCTGAGCTGGCCGGCCGTGCGTGCGGCTGCCACGTCATTCAGATTGCTGGTGGCCTGGTCGAAGGCCTGTAAGCCCTGCTGCGAAAGCGGCGAATCGGCGGTGGCGCTGTCGGAGACCGCGCCTGCGTCGCCGGGTGTGATGATCACGGGCTGCAGGCCGCCCGTCTTGGGCTCCAGGTCGACGCGCCCTTCCAACAAGACCACCGACGTCAGTGGATGGCAGCCGGGTTCGGCCTGTGCCACCAGCGGCGCGACCGCCACGCTCGACGCCGTCAGGTCGCCACCGGGCACGCCTACGTTCTCGTACGTGTCCCACGTCGCGCCCGTGGCCGGGTCCTGCCAGGTGCGCTTCAGCCAGTACGTGCCGTCGTCTTCCTGGTACACCTGGTCGGCGATCTCCGGGTACGTCGTGCCGATCATCTGGTGGGTATCGAACGACTGACCCGTCGCGGGATCCTGCCAGGCACGCGTTTCCCACAGCATGCCGCCGTCGTTGTAGACCACCTCGGCGACCAGCAGGTCGGGGTTGTCTGCCAGCCGGCGCGGGAAGGTCAGCAGGCGTGCGGGCGGCAGCGGCGGCGGGCCGGAGTAGCACTTGACGGTCAGGGTGTAGCGTGTGCCGCGCACGACCGCGGTCGCCGACGGGGTATCGGTGGAAAAGTTGGTCGGATTGGTCGCCAGACGCTCGACGCGATCGACCGTCGTGCCCAGGATCTGGGAGATGCCGATCTGTGCGCCGCCCGTGGCACCCGCGGCTTGCTGAATCGCGACCTGGGAGTCGGGGGTGAGCTGGGTCTCGCTGCCGTCGAAGAAGGTCAGCAGCGCGACACCGCCGTCACCGGTGCGCACCTGGTCGCCGGGTCCGACGGTCATGCCGTCGCTGGCCGTGGTGAAGGCGCCATCCGCGCCCGCGACCTCGACGTCCGGCGCAAGGACGCTCAGCGTGGCGCCGCCCGCGAGCTGCCCAAAGGACGCGGCTGAAGCCGCGACGGGTCCTGGTGACATGCCCATCGCTCCCAGCAGGAGAACGAGGCACACGGCACGAACGAACTGACTCACCTGTGTGCTACTAAACTACGCCGCCGCGAGCGCCGCTTCAATCGCCTGCTCAACCGACAGCGCCCGACCGCTCGCGCGCGCCTCAGCACACACCCGCTCGCCGCGCGCGGCGTAGATCGGCTGCAGCCAGGCACTCTGGCGTCTCAGCTCCTCAGTGTGCGGTTCAGCCCCGATCACCTTGCGCAGCGCTCCCGCGGCGCCCATCAAGCGCAAGGCGCGCCTGAAGTCTGTCGGTGCGTCCAGCTCGGCCATGCCCTCCAGCCCGCGGGCAATCTCCAGCAGCTGAAACGATTCGCGGGCGACCCGCAGGCTTTCGGTGTAGCGTCGGCGCGCCAGGTCGGTCTCGCCCTGGCCGCGGGCCACGCGGGCCAGCGCCGACAAGGATCGAATCCGCCCCTGCTGGTCAGGCAGCGCCACCTGGATCTCCAGGCTTTGCTCCAGCAGCCGCTGCGCAGTGGCCAGGTCGCCTTCGGCCAGGGCCACCCGACCCAGGACGTACGTGCCGCGGGCGATACCCCAGCGCTGGCCTCGCTCGCGACTCGCGCCGACGACCTCCAGGCCGAACGACCTCGCCTGATCGACGTCTTCCAGCTCGAGCGCGATGTCGGCCATCTGCAGCAGGTTGAGTATCTCCGCCCCGCGGCTGCCGGCGCGTCGATTCAACTGGCGCGCCTCGGCGTACAGCCCGCTGGCTCGCGCGAGCTCTCCGCGTCCGCTGGCGGTGTTCCCCAGCAGGTGCAGCGTCGCGGCGATGGTGCGATCGTCGGCCAGCGCCTGGGCAACTTCCCGACTCTCCGCCAGCAGCGCCGACGCGTTCGCGTAGTCCGCCTGGCAGTTGGCAAGATGGCCGGCGGTCTGCAGCGCCCGCGCGTGGGGCGCGCTGATCATCGCCTTGACGCCGGGCATGGCCAGAATCTCGTTGATCCAGGCGCGCCCCTCGGTGTAATACCCGCGCACGGACCAGTAATCCCACAGCCCGCCAGCCAGACGCAGGGCGCGTTCGGCGTCGCCCGTTTCGATGGCGCGCCGCAGCGCCGCGCGCACGTTGTCCTGTTCGCGCGCCAGGAGGCCCAGCACCGCCGGGTCGTAGTCAGCCGGAAGCGAGCGTTCCGCCAGCCCCAGGAAGAAGTCGAGGTGGAGCTCGCGCACGGCGTCAGATTCGCCCGCCTCGGCCAGGCACTCGCGGCCGTACTCACGGATCGTCTCGAGCATCCGGTAGCGCTCCTGGCCGTCCTGCTCGTCGGCGATGATCAGCGACTTGTCCACCAGCTGGATGGTCAGATCGAGCACGTCGTACGCATCCAGCCCGTCGCCAGAGCACACCGACTCGGCGGCGTCGAGCGTCCAACCCCCGAGGAACACGCTCAGCCGCCGAAACAGGACGCGCTCCGCATCTTGCAGCAGCGTGTGACTCCAGCCGACCAGTGCGCGGAGTGTCTGCTGGCGCGGGAGCGCGGCACGACTGCCGCCGGTCAGCAGGCGGAACCGGTCGTCCAGACGGGCGGCGATCTGCTCGACGGACATCATGCGCACGCGCGCCGCGGCCAGCTCGATCGCCAGCGGGATGCCGTCCAGACGCGCACACACTTCGACGACGGCCGCCGCGTTCTGAGCGGTGAGATGAAACGTCGCATTGGCTGCGCGCGCCCGCTCGACGAACAGACCAATCGCCTCGTACTGGTCGAGGCTTTCCGGTGGCGGCGGAGGCTTGGGCGGTAGCGTCAGCGATGGCACCCGCCACGTGGTCTCGCCGCTGATGCCGAGCACCTCGCGACTGGTGGCCAGGATGTGCAGACGCGGGGCGGCGCGCAGCAGGGTATTGGCCAGCGCGGCGCACGCGGCCACCAAGTGCTCGCATGAGTCCATGAGCACCAGCACGTCGCGTTCGCGCAGGTGGTCCACGAGGGTGGCGAGTGGCTCTCGCCCGGGCTCCTCGCGCACCGACAGCACCGCGGCGCTCGTCTGCGCGACGATCGACGGATCGGCCACCGGGCCGAATTCCACCAGCCACACCCCGTCGGCAAACTGATCGACAAGATCCGCGGCTACCTGGAGCGCCAGGCGCGTCTTGCCGGCGCCACCCGTTCCCGTCAGCGTGACCAACCGCTCGGCGACGACCAGCTCCCGCACGGCCACCACTTCTTCCTCGCGTCCGATGAAGCGCGTCGTGTTGACTGGCAGGTTGTTGGCCAGCGCATCCAGCGATCGGAGCGGCGGAAAGGTGCTCGGCAGGTCCAGGTGCAGCAGCTGGTACACGTCGGCTGGCTCCGCGAGATCCTTCAGGCGATGCACCCCCAGCGAGCGAATGGCTGCGCCGGATGGCAGCGCGTCACCCACCAGGTCGCGCGTGGCGCGTGAGAGCAGCACCTGACCGCCGTGGCCGATGGCCATCAGCCGCGAGCAGCGGAACAGAGCGGGGCCGAAATAATGCTCGCCGCGGACCTCGACGTCACCCGTGTGCAGTCCCATGCGGACGCGGATTGGCCCGATGTCGCCCCAGTCCTCGGCCTGAAGCCGCTGCTGGCCGGCGAGGGCAGCACGCACGCCGTCGCTGGCGCGGGCAAAGGAGGCGTAGACGCCGTCGCCCAGCGTTTCGAACACCGTGCCTCCGTGCGACTCGACGACTTCCAGGAGCAGGTCGTGATGACGCGCCAGCGCGTTGCCCATCTGGATCGGGTGGGCTTGCAACATGCGCGTGCTGCCCTCGATGTCGGTGAAGAGAAATGTAACGGTGCCAGTTGGCAACGCGGGCATGTCGCGGCGGTCAGTGTAACGGTCGCGACAACCCACCCGCCCGCACGCAGAGCTGTTAGCACTTCGTTGCGCGCGACTTGCTTCCTTCTTAATACTCGGGCGGACACACTGGTTGGCAACCATGAGCGCTGTCGCACAACCCCGGGGCGGGCCCATCCTGGCGATCGGCAGTTTCGTCGTGATCGTCGGCCTCTGCGTGGCGGCGGTCGTGCTGGTGCAGCAGGCGCTCGTCGCCGAGTCGCCGCGGGGTTACCAGGTGGGCGTGCTCAAGCTGGCGCGGCAGATCGGCCTGGCGCCGCCACAGCCGACGTTTGGCGATCCCACGACGGTCGGCAGCGGCTACGCGCGCTACGGCGGCGGCTCCGGTGGCCAACTGTCGGCGGCCGCTGAGACAATCGGCATCTCGATGGATCAACTGCGCGCCGAACTGGCCACCTCCAGCCTGACGCAGGTCTCGCAAGCGCACGGCGCCGACCCGACCGCCGTCGCCGCGGCGATGAAGTCGGCCAGCGACTCCCAATTGGACGCCGCCGCGGCTGACGGACGCCTGCCAGCCGACGAGGTGGCGCAACGCAAAGC
>JAFAWJ010000393.1 GCA_019242065.1 Chloroflexota bacterium | reverse complement strand
GAACACGCTCTTTACTAACACCTTCTTTACTACGGTATTGACAGTTGATAAGCAGCCAACCGCGGCTAGCACGGACCCAGGGGGTCGCCGCGGGAGTGAGCGCAGCGAACGGCGGCGGGGGGCGGAGCCCCCTGACCCGGTGCGTGCAACCCAGCGGTGCATGCACCGCTGGGCCGAGGGGCGCATGCGCCCCTCGGGGAGCCCGCGCATGCGCGGGCTCCGCCCAAACTACCATCTAAGCATGGCGTCAGAATTCGATGTGGTCATTGTCGGCGGCGGGCCGGGCGGGTACCCCGCGGCGATCCGCGCCGCGCAGTTCGGCTTGCGCGTCGCCTTGATCGAAAAAGAGCGACCCGGCGGCGTGTGCCTCAACTGGGGCTGCATTCCGACCAAGGCCATGCTCCGCAGCGCCGAGGTCCTCGAAACGTTGCAGCGCAGCGCCGACTTCGGCGTCCTCGCCGACAACGTCCGCCTCGACTATCCAGCCGTCCTCAAACGCAAGGACACCATCGTCAAAGGCCTCAACGACGGTGTCAGCCAGTTGCTGAAGGTCAACGGCGTCACCGTCTTCTCGGGACACGCGCGCTTCACCGCACCGACTACCGTCGAGGTCGTCGGCGTCGGCAAATCGCCGCTCGGCGAACACGGCCCGCTGTACAACGCGCCGGCTGACGCACACGGTCAACCGCAGGACACGCTAACTGGCAAGCACGTCGTTATTGCCACCGGCTCGACTCCCGCGCAGTTGCCGATCCCGGGCAACGACCTGCCCGGCGTCATCAACTCCGACGGCGCCTTCCTGCTGCGCGAGGTCCCCAAACATATTGTCATCATCGGCGGCGGGGCGGTCGGCACCGAGTGGGCGACCATGTTTTCCGCCTTCGGCTCCGAAGTCACGCTCGTCGAGCTGCTGCCCAACCTGCTGCCCATCGAAGACGAGGACATGGGCCGTACCCTGGCCCGATCCTTCCAGAAGCGGGGCATCAAGGTCCTGACCAGCTCGACGGTGGCCAAGATCCAACACGCCGGCAAGCGGCTGAAGGTCACCATCACCGACAAGGACGGCAACAACGAGCAGACGGTCGACGCCGACAACGTGCTGATTGGCGTCTCGCGCCGACCGAACACGCTCGACCTGAACCTCGAAAAGACTGGCGTCCAGACCGATCGGCGCGGCTACATCACCGTGGACGACCAGCTGCGGACCAATGTCGAGAACGTCTTTGCGATTGGCGACGTGGTGGGCAAGATCCTGCTCGCGCACGTGGCGACGCACCAGGGGCTGGTGGCCGCCGGGGTGATGGCCGGGCACGATGAGAGGATCGACTACAAGGCGGTGCCCGCGGCGACCTTTACCCATCCCGAGGTGGCCAGCGTCGGGCTGACCGAGGCCGCCGCTCGCCAGGCGGGTCACGACGTGGTGGTCGGGCGCTTTCCGTTCGCCGCGCTCGGCCGCGCGCAGACGTACGGCAGCACTGACGGGCTGATGAAGATCGTCGCGGACAAAAAGTACGGGGAAATCCTGGGCGTGCACATCATTGGGCCGAGCGCGAGCGACCTGATTCCCGAGGGCGTGCTGGCGCTCCAGTTGGAGGCCACGCTGGAGGACGTGGCCAACACCATTCACGCGCATCCGACGCTGGGCGAGGGCTCGATGGAGGCGTCGATGGTGGCGCTGGGCATGCCGGTGCACGTGGGCCCACCTCGACGCGCGGCGGCCACGTCAGGTGCTGCGCAGCACCCGTCGGCCGCCGGCGCCCGCTGAGGTTCGCCATGACGCCGGCTCGCCATGAATGGTCCACGACAGCACTGACCGATCCGTCAGCGCCGGCCTCTGCGAGCCTCGTGGTACGAGACCTCGGCCTGATCGCCTATCCCGAGGCCATGACCCTCCAGGATGCGCTCGTCGAGGAGCGCCTGCGCGGCGAGATCCCTGACACGCTCTTGCTGCTGGAGCACCCGCCCGTCATCACCCTCGGCCGCCGCGCCTCGCTCGCCGACGTGTACCTGTCCGAGGCAGACCTGGCGCGGCGCGGGATTGCGCTCGAGCGCACCAGTCGCGGCGGACTGGTCACCTATCACGGGCCGGGCCAGCTGGTGGGCTATCCGATCGTCCACCTCCGCCAGCGCGGGCTGACGGTGCCGTGCTACGTGCGCGCCCTGGAGCTGGCGATCGTCGACGCCCTGGGCGAGATCGGCGTCGAGGCGCACCTGGATGCCGAGCACATCGGCGTGTGGACGCCAGGGCACGGCAAGATCGCGGCGATTGGCGTCGCCCAGCGCCACGGCGTGACGCTGCACGGCTTCGCGGTGAACCTGCAGCCCGACCTGAGCCACTTCGGGTTGATCAACCCGTGCGGCATCGGCGACCTGGGTGTCACCTCGGTCTCGGCCGTGCTCGGGCACGAGGTGGACATTTCAGAGTTCAAATCCCGCATCGCCGCGCGTGTGTCGAGTTATCTTGAGGAACCCGCGCGGGCGCGGGATTGTCTGGTGGAAGCCGCGGTTAGCTCGTACGCGGGGGGTCGCCGCGGGAGTGAGCGCAGCGAACGGCGGCGGGGGGCGGCAGCCCCCTGACCCGGCGCGCTAGCACCCAGCGGTGCATGCACCGCTGGGCAAGGTGGCGCATGCGCCACCTTGCGGAGCCCGCTCATGAGCGGGCTCCCTCCAAAATTCAAAAAAAACCTCAGCGGCGGAAGAAGGTGTAGTACAGCCGCTGCCCCGCCCCCAGGTGGTCATTCAATTCAATGCGCCGGCCGCGCCAGTACATGCTCCGACTGCGCGGACGCAGGAGGTAGGCGGCACCCGCGGCCAGCAGCAGCAGGATGCCGATGGGCACCAGCAGCGCCAGTGGATGAATCAGCACCCCGACCACCCACAGGATGACGGCGGCGATGGCCAGGTGCGCGGGGGAATCGAAGCGAGGATGGGTTGGCGAGGAGGGCTGCGAAAGTGGACTGAAGGTCATGGGTGTTCGTGTTCCTGACTTCTCTAAGGTCCAGTTTCGCGCCTCGACATTAAAATTGTCTGAGAACCTACTTAACGTCCAGTACCAGTTCGCCCACCGACTCCGGCCAC
>JAFAWJ010000369.1 GCA_019242065.1 Chloroflexota bacterium | reverse complement strand
CATACGGTCAGCAGCAGCCCCAGTCCACCACCCAGCGCCAGCACGATCAGCAACGTGTGCACCGCGGCCTGCTCTGACTGCAAGCTTTCTCCGCTGATGAGCGTGTCGCCGCTGGAGCCACGCGTGGCGAAGATGCGCGCCGGCTCACCGTTGATGGTCACGGTCGCCAGCGTGCCGCCCGGCTGAGGCTGCGGCCAGACCACACCCTCCACCTGGACCTGCTGGGGGTTGAAGCCGACCTGGTCGTCGGAGGTGAGTGTCAGAAAGAACGTCCCGCCGTTGTAGCCGGCGTGGGCGGCGGGATGTGGCGGACCATCGGGTGGCGCGGAGGTATTCTCCAGCGCCTGATTACTGCGGCTGATCAGGTCGCGATCGACCTGGTCCATCAAGCTGTGCGAGAGACTGAGGTACACGGAGGTCCCCAGCAGCACCAGGATCAGGCTGACCACCAGGACCGTCCACGCCACCAGCCGGCGTCGAATGGGGTTGAACAGGGCCTGCTCGCTCATACCCAGAGTGTGCCGATCGAGCCTTGGAGTCGCCTTGGAGCCAGCCTTCGTGAGCCGCGCCTAAGATGGGCGGTGTGGAGATTATTGACGCGCAGGTCCACCTGAACCATATCCATCCGGAGTGGCGGACCGCCGACGTAGTGGACATCTTCGCGGCAGCGCGGGCGGCCATGGACGCGGTCGGAGTCGACGCGCTGGTGGTGTCCGAGTACTGGGGTCCTGACGTGCGCTGGCGTGAAGAGCTGCCGAATGGCGTCTTTCGGTCGCGCTATCCATTTTCGGAGCTGGCGGCGACCAGTGAACCGGCTCGCTTCGTCTATCACACGATGGTCAACATCGACGATCCGGAGCTCGACGACCAGGTTGCCCGGGTGCGTCAGCGCTCTGGCGGCGCGGCACTGCGTATCGTCCCCATACCGGAGACTGGCGCGGTCGATCGGCTGCGGCGCGGCGACTTCGAGCCGTTCTTCGCGGCCGCCGAGCGACACCAGGTGCCGGTGTTCTGCTGGATGCCGGGGCGCGGTCCGCTGCTGGTGCCGTACTTGAAGAAGTTTCCCAAGCTCCAGTTCATCCTCGATCACTGCGGCGTCGGGCAGGCACCGTACCGCCTCGGGCCCACCGCCCCCACGCTGGTGAGCTCGGTCGTAGCCACGCGGGCGGAGCGGGTCAAGCAGTTCGACAGCGTGCTCGAACTGGCCGAGTATCCCAACCTGGCGCTCAAGTGGTGCCACGCGCCGAATCTATTCAGCGAGCAGGAGTTCCCGTATTGCGACGCCCTGCCAGTGCTGCGCAAGGCCATCGACGGCTTCGGCGTCGATCGGATCATGTGGGCCAGCGACTACACCCAGGCCCGCACCGAGATGGGCATCACCTGGGCGCAGGCGCTGTACTACGTTTTGCAGTCTGACCAGCTGTCGGAAGAAGAGAAGACCTGGCTGCTCGGCGGCAGCGTGCGCAAGGCGCTGCACTGGTCGGCTTGATGACCGAGCCATTCACGGTTGCCGATCAGTTGGAGGTCCGCCAGTTGCTGGCTCGCTATCCGCGGTGCCTGGATAACCGGGACGCGGACGGCTACGCGGGACTGTTTGCACCGGACGGGGTGGTGGAAATGCAAACCGGGATAGTCGACGGCGTTGCGCAGTTTCGGGAAGTGCGCGGCAACGCGGCGATTCGGGCGATGGTCGAGCGGTTGTTTACACCCAGTGGGCCCATGGCCGCGGCGGAGAGCACCCGGCCGCGACTGCGGCACGTGGTGGGTGAACCGGTCATCGAGGCATCGGCGGAGGGCTGCACGGCCCTGTCGTATTGCGTGATTTTGCGGACCAGTGGCGAGGGCGCGTCGGTGGCATCGATGGGCGAATACACCGACGAGTGCGTGAAAGTAGAGGGCCGCTGGTTCTTCGGCCGGCGGCGGATGGCGTTCCAGCCCGTCCTGGGCTAGCTTGCAACAAACAAGTGACTGCGCTAACCTGTGGCAACGCCAGTGACTTTCGAATCGCAAGTTTCTCGCGGCGAGCTGGATCCCGCCAGGCCCGCCATCATCCTGCCGCGACGCACCCTGATCGTCGCCGTCGGCGGCCTGCTGCTCACCCTCATGCTCGCCGCCCTCGATTCGACCATCGTCGCCACCGCCATGCCGCGCATCGTCGCCGACCTCAACGGCTTCAGCCAGTACACCTGGGTCACCATCGCGTACCTGCTGACCAGCACCATCAGCGTGCCGCTGGTCGGCAAACTCGTCGATCAGTACGGGCGCCGGCTGTTCCTCATCAGCGGCACGCTCATCTTCATCGCCGCCTCGGTGCTGTGCGCCGTCGCCGCCACGTTCGACCAACTGGTCGCCTTTCGGCTGATCCAGGGCCTCGGCGGCGGCATGCTGACCGCGTCGGTCTTCGCGGCGGTGCCCACCCTGTTCGCTCCGCTCGATCGACCACGCATCGTGGGCCTGTTCACCGGCACGTACGGACTTTCCAGCATCGTCGGCCCGCTCCTGGGCGGCATCATCACCGATTCGATTGGCTGGCGGTGGGTCTTCATGGTCAACCTGCCACTCGGCCTGGTCGCGCTCGGCCTGGTGCTGGCCACCTATCCAGACGACCGGCCCCAGCTCGTTGGCGGCGGCCGCACCGCCGTGGATCTGCCCGGCGCGGCGTTGCTGGTCGGCGCCGCCACGCCGATTCTGCTCGCGCTCACGCTCGGCGGTCGAGAAGTGGCCTGGCGCTCACCACAGATGGCGGCACTGCTCGGCGTGGCGGCGGTGTGTGCCGTTGGCTTCATCCGCGCCGAGCAGCGCGCGCCTGACCCCATGGTGCCGCTCGGGCTGCTGCGATCCCGCACGGTGGGCATCCCGCTGCTCAGCACGCTGTTGATGTCGGCTGGCTTTTTCGCGGCGCTGCTGTTCACGCCGCTGTTCGTCCAGGGTGTCATCGGCCGTACGGCGACACAGAGCGGTGGCGTCCTGGCGCCGATGATGTTGGCGTGGGTGCTGGCCAGCGTGATCGTCGGGCAGCTCATCGCGCGCGCTGGCCGTACGCGACTCAGCGGTCTTGTGGGCATGCTCGTCGGCGGACTGGGGCTGGCGCTGATGGGCGGGATGGGCGCCGACACCGACTACGCGGTCGTCGTCCGCAACCTGGTGGTGGTGGGATTCGGCCTGGGCGCGGCCTTGCCGGCGTTTGCCATCGCGGTGCAGAACGCGGTGCCGTTGCGCCAGACCGGCATCGCCACAGCTCTCAGCACCTTCACGCGTGCGCTGGGTAACACGCTGGCGTCGGCGGCACTCGGCGGCGTCTTTGCGGCGCTGGTGGGCGGCTCAGCCTCGGCATCGGTGGCACCCGAGGTCCTGGACAGCGCGCTGAGCGCCACCTTCCGGGTGGCCGCGGTCGTGGTCTGGATCGGAGCGGGGGTAACGCTGCTGTTGCGCGAGGCGCCGCTGCGACCGCGAGGACGTGCAGGACGTGAGACACGTGAGCGACAGACAGGACCCGTCAGAGAAGTGTCGTCGGTCGGTGTTTCGTAGAATGAACGCGTCAGCTGAAGCGGTCCATGGCACCTCAGACAACACGTGAACGCGAGTCAGGCTCGGGTGGTCACGCCTCGCGCTCGGCGTGCGCCGTGGCCCAGAGCCTGGACATCATCGGCGATCGCTGGACGCTGCTGGTCATTCGCGATCTGTTGCTGGGCAAGCGACGCTACGGCGAGTTCCTGGCGTCGGACGAGAAGATCCCGACCAACATTCTGGCCGACCGGCTGCGGCGTCTCGAGCGCGCGGGCATCGTCGAGCCGCACGCCTACAGCCAGCATCCGTATCGCGTCGAGTACCGCTTGACGCCGGACGGCTATGCGCTCGGGTCAGTGGTCGACGCCATTGCGACGTGGGGCGTCAACCACTTTCCCGGCTCGCGACGTGCTTCGCGTGGATCGCGCGAAAGCCTTATACCAGCGGACCGGTAATGCTGGGGTCCAGCTCCGGATGCTGGACAAAGCCGCGGCGGAGGTCTTCGGTCGCTTCCAGCCATTCGGCGTCACGCGGCGCGCGCTCCGAAGACCTCGGGGTCGTCGACGCCAGGCGGCGTCAGACCTTGCTCGGCCAGCGCGTGTGCGTCGTGCCCAGGGAAACGCGGCGCAGGAAACCGCGGCGGGACAGGGGCGGGGGGCGGCATCACGCCACGAATATACGGCCGGGTAAGCTGAAAGCGTTTGGAAGCCAATGCCTTTAGCTGGCTGATCGACGGTCAGCTCGCGGCGTGCGTCGACCCGACGGCGGGCCAGCAGGCCGCGGCCGCGCTGCGGCGGGGCGGGGTACGATTGGTGATCAATCTGCACGAAAAGCCAGATTCTGTCGAGTTACTGGCGCAGCTGGGCGCCGAAA
>JAFAWJ010000242.1 GCA_019242065.1 Chloroflexota bacterium | reverse complement strand
ACCGTGGCCTGGATGAACGCCTGCACGCGGGCGTCGTAGTTCGGCTGGTCGGGTGTGGGCGCCACAAACGCCAGCGATGGGTCCGCGGCCGGAATGGTCAGACCGTCGAGCGGGCCGGCGGCCGAGACCATGCTCGGTACGCCGAGGACACCAATCCCGACAATCGCCGCTACAGCGGCGGCGCGCCCGAATTTTTTGGAAAGTGATCGCATCATGACTGAATAGCTCCTCTAGCGCTCCGCGTTACGCTGCCGCGTCCTCTTCTTCCTCACGCGGCCAGCCGGCGAGGACCGTGGCGGCCACGTTGGGGTTGGTGTTCGTCTGGTCCGACAACACCACCCCGTCTTTGAACGTCACCCTGCGCGAGCAGTACTCGGCGATGTCCGGCTCGTGCGTCACGAGCACGATCGTCGCCCCCGACTGGTTCAGCCGCTGCAGAATGGCCATGATTTCCACGCTGGTGCGTGAATCGAGGTTGCCCGTCGGCTCGTCGGCCAGGATCAGTGACGGCGCGTTGACGAGCGCTCGGGCGATCGCGACCCGCTGTTGCTGGCCACCCGACAGCTCGCTGGAGCGGTGGTGCATGCGCTCGCCCAGCCCGACGGCTTCGAGCGCGACCGTGGCTCGCTGGCGGCGAACGTTGGTCGGCACGCCCGCGTACACCATCGGCAGCATGACGTTGTCGAAAGCGTCCATGCGCGGTAGGAGGTTGAAGCCCTGGAAGATGAAGCCGATCTTCTGATTGCGCAGGTCGGCCAGCTGGCTGGGCGACAGGTGGGTCACCTCGACACCGTCGAGCTCGTAGGTACCGCTGGTCGGCCGGTCGAGGCAGCCGATCAGGTTCATGAAGGTCGATTTGCCCGAACCTGACGGCCCCATGACCGCGACGAACTCGCCTGATTGCACGTCGACTGACACGCTGCGCAGGGCGTGCACCACGCTGTCGCCGCGGCTGTAATCCTTGACCAGGTTGCTGACCCGGATGACGGGCTGCTCGCGCATCCCGTCGTCCGAGTGGTGGGTCCCGTTGAGGCTTGGCATCGTCGTCGGTACCTCAGTCGTCACGCTCTCGTTCCCCGCGCTCATCGACCTGGCCCGCCACCGATTCCGAAGATGTTGGAGGACCTGGAGCTCGAGCCGCTCGTGGAGCTCGAGGCCTTGCTCGTCGAGCCAGACGGCGAGACGACACCGGTGATCACCTGTTCGCCTGGCTCCAGGCCAGAGACGATCTGGGTGTTGACCCCGTCACTGATGCCGGTCTGGACTGGCACCGACACCGGGCTGCCGTTTTCCAACACCTTCACGTTGCCGTTGGAGATCGCACCGTTCGGGACCAGCACCGCGTTGTCGGCGGAGGAGGTGACGATGGTGACCGTCGCCGTCATGCCTGGCAGGAGCTGCGCACTGGTCGGATCGACGTTGATGAGGACCGTGTAGGTGACGACGTTCGACGTGGTGGTTCCGGCTGGTTCCACGGTTGCCACTTCACCCGTGAAGGTCTGGTTGGGGTAGGCCGTCACCGTGAAGTTGACCTTCTCGCCGGGCTGGACCTTGGCGATATCCGCCTCGCTCACTGCCGCGCTGACTTGCGGCGTGGTCAGGTCGCTGAGGGTGATGAACGCCGTGGCGCTGGTGGTGGAGGTCGCCGTGCTGGATGTCGACACGGCCGCGGTCGTGCCGCCGTTGATGTACTGACCGACCGCCCCGTTGAGGCTCTGGACCGTGCCACTGCTGGGCGCGACCAGGGTGGCCGCCGCCAGGTTGTTCTGCGCGGTCTGGAGTGCGGTCTGGGCGTTGGCTACCGCGGCGTTGTCGGAATCGATGTCCGACTGCTGCGGCGCTGCCGTGCTCGAGGCGTACGTCGCCTGCTGCGTTGCGAGGGCGGCCTTGGCGGCATCGACGCTGTTCTGCGCCGTCTGGATGCTCGCGTTCTGCGCCGCTTGCGTGCTCTGGAGGCTCACGTTGGCCTTGTTGAGGGCAGCCTGGTTCTGGTCAACCGTGCTCTGCGCCGACTGAACGCTCGACTGCTGTTTGGTCTGATCGCTGTTCAGGGCGTCCTGCGCGCTGAGCACGCTATTGAGTGACTGATCGACGGTCGCCTTGGCCGACTCAAGACCCTGCTGGTTCTTGGCCTGATCGGCCGCCAGGGCGGCCTGGGCGGTGCTCAGCGAGTTGTTCGCGGTGTTGACCGAGGCCTGCGCTGACTGGATGCTCTGCTGATTCTTGGCCTGGTCGGACTGGGCCGTCGCCTGCGCGGAGTTCAGCGTGTTCTGCGCCGACGTCACCTGCGACTGAGCGGACACCAGGTCCTGCTGGTTCTTGGCCTGATCCGACGTGGCCGCCGCCTGGGCGGTCTTCAGGTTGTTCTGCGCGGTGGTCACCGCCGCCTGCGCATTCGCGATCGACTGGTCGTTCTGCGCGCCCGTCAAATTCTGCTGCGCCTGGGAGGTAGCCACCCCTGCGCTGGTCGAGGTCGGGCCCGACTTGGACTGACTGACCTGCTTAGAGGCGACGTTGTTGCTGGCGGAGGCGACAGCGGCCACGTTGTCCGTAGCAGCTTCCGCCGCCTGCACCGCCGACTGCGCATTCTGGATTGCAACCTGATCGGCGTTGTTGCTGGTGCTGATCTGCTGCTGCGTCGCCGCGAGCGCCGCCTGCGCCCCATTCAAGGTCTGCTGGGCGTTCTGGACCGACGTCCCGTCCGCGGAATTGGCAGCGTCCGCCGATTTCTGCGCCGCGGCCAGGGCCGTATTGGCGTCGTTGAGCGCCGACTGGGCGTTGTTGACCGCTACCTGGTCCTGATTGAGTTGGGACTGCACCTGACCCCAGTTGGACTGGAAGCTCTGCAGTTGATCGTTGTAGGCGGCCTGAGCGTTGCCGATGGCCGTCTGATCGGCCTGGAGCGTCGCGTCCGACTGCGCCTGCGCGCCCGCCAGCGCCTGCTGCGCGCCCGTGAGATTCACTTGCGCGGTGTTGACGTCGGCCTGCGCGCTGGCCACGGTCGTATTGGCCGTCCCTTGTGTGGCGGCCAGAGACTTCTGGGCGCTGTCGAGGGTGACCTGGGCTGCGTCGACCTGCGCCTGCGCGGCCGCGACTGCCTCGGGCGTCGTGCCGGCGAGCAGCTTGTTGAGCGCTGCCTGCTGCTGGCTCAGCGTGGCCTGGGCCTGGTTGACGGCCGCCTGCAGGTCGGTGGGGTCTTCTTTCGCCAGCACCTGGCCAGCGGTGACGGTCTGCCCGACCGCGACGTCCACCTCGCTCAGCATGCCGGACGACTTGAAGCTCAGCGGCACGCTGACTGGCACACTGATGGGGCCGGTGGCGCTGACCGTGGTCTGCACGCTCCCAACGCTGGCCGGCGCCGTCTGGTACACGGGCGCGGCAGCGGTGCGATTAAAAGGATTGCCCGCGACGTAGACATAGGCACCGCCCAGGACGAGTGCCAGGGCCAGGCCGACAGCGAGCAGACGAAGGGGAACGCGGCCCGGACTCCAGGGTCGGGCCCGCGGCGCCGTGACAGCCATCAGGTTCATACGAGGCATCATCGAACTCGTACCTTGGAAAAAGCTTAAGGTTAGATAATTGGCCAGCGACCGTGATTCACCCGTGTCCCGGTCCTGGCGAGCAGCTCCTGACTGATGGCTTGCACGCGTTGCGCCACGTCGCGCTCGTCGGCAAAGGTCACCTGGCCGTCGTCCACGACCACCCGACCATCGGCCACCACGTACCGCACCGAACGCCCGTCGGCGCTGTAGACCAGGTTGTTCACCGGGTCTAACAGCGACCGCCACTCGGCGCGCAGCGTGTCGAACACCACCAGGTCTGCTTTCTTGCCGACCTCCAGCGAGCCGATCTCCGCACCCAGGCCCACCGATCGCGCACCGACCAGCGTTGCCATCTCCACGGCCTGCTCGGCGGGCACGTAGGCAACGTCGCGCCGCCCGTCCTTGAAGCCCAGTGCGGCGGCATTCATCATTCGCACGCCGTCCAGAAAATTCGAGCTGTTGCCCGAGTCGCAGCCGAGCCCGACCGCCACACCGTGCGCCAGAAGCTCGGGCAGCTTGCGATCGCCGAGGCCACTGCCTTCCTTGATCGTGGTACTCGGGCACATAACCACGCTGGCCCCGCGGGCGGCGATCAGCTCCACCTCGGCATCTGAGATACCGGCGGCGTGCGCCAGCAGGACGTTGCTGCCGAGCGCGCCGATCGTGTCCAGCTCCGCGGTCGTGCCGCCATAGTGGTGAATCGTCATCCACGTCCCGCGCTCGTCGGCGATGCGCCGCGCGCCGGCCAACAGCTCAGGCGAGCAGGTATCGGGCGAAAACGGCATCGCCCACGCGTGCAGCCTGCCGTCGAGCCGACCGTCGTACTGACGGATGAAGGCAGCCGTCCGAGCCAGCGCCTGGTCAGTTGCGAAACAGGGCAGCGCCAGGTCGGACTCGCGGTCCACGACGCTGGCGCCGGTGATGATGCGCACACTTGAATCGGCGTAGGCCTGCAGGCAGGCGTCGACGAACTGCGTCGAGCCCGGATCGACGAACGTCACGGTGCCCGACTTCAGCAGCTCGATGATCGCCAGCAGTGAGGTCCAGTATTCCTCTTCTTCGCGCATCGCGCTCTGCAGACGGAACACCTCGCGCAGGCGCTCGCGTCCGACGAAGTCGTCTGGGAAGTTGCCGCGCACGGCATGCGCGTAGCTGATATGCATGTGGCCATTGACGAACGCGGGCAGCACCACACAGCCGCGCGCGTCGATGGTCCGCTCGGCGGGCGTCGTTTGCAGCTCGTCAGCTTTGCCGACGTGGCTCAGACGCTGGCCCTCGATCAGCAGGCTCGCGTCGGCGATCACCCGCCGCTCGGGGTCAAGCGTCACGGCGAAGGCGGCGCCTTCTATCTTGAGCGACGGCATCTCGCCAGCGCGAGGCTCAGGATCGGCTGTAGATCATGCTCGCCTGCTGCCGATTGGTATACGACTGCGCGTGGCTGCTCAGGTCCATGAGCAGGCCTAGGGCGACCATCAGCCAGCCCCAGAACGTGATGTTGCCCACGGGCGCGGCGACCAGGATGAACAGCAGCGTGGTCCACGGCAGGAAGATGAGGCCCAGTAGTGGCCAGAACCAGTTGTTCTGGAAGGCGCGGTACACGTAGTCGGTGAAGGCCCACAAGAAGACGATCCCGAGCCGCGGCGACAGCAGCGCGATCAGCAGAAAAATACAGCCCATTCCAGAGAAATCTCCCGTCTTCGGAAAGGTGGCCCCATTCTGCCGACCCCCCGCCGCCGCCGGCATCAGGGATATCACCAACTCGCGTCAATCCCGGCGAACACGCCACGCCTGGTCTTCTACGTGTCGACAGTGAGGATCTCACGAACCCGAGGACCCTCCACGAAACAACGCCGTGGAAGGGTCCCCTCTGGGAGTAAACGCTCGGCTAGGTCTTCCCCATCTGGGACAGCGCGCTGTACGCCGGCCGGCCGCTCCAATCGCTCCGAATGATGCCGAAGCCCCATTTCTCATCGGTCTGTGGGACAGCCAGCTGGTAGTTGAGATTCCACTGCATCATCCCCGCCACGTAATCCAGGTTGCGCGCCATCTGGAACGCCTGGACCAGGAAATTGGCCTGCGTCGTCGCGTCGATCGACGAGCAGTACTCATACCCGGGCGGCGGCGTGTCGTTCGAGCAGTAGCCGAACTCGGTAAACCAGATCTTCTTGGAGCCAATGCCCGAGGCGACCATCAGGTCGTGGTATTGGCTCACCCGCGTAAAGGCGAAGAAGCTGTCGTCGTTATTGAACCCACCCGACAAGCTGCACTGCGGCGTCGCCGGCGTACAGTTCGGCGGATTCGAAAAGCCGCTCGGGTGCGCGGAAACCGCGTCGAAGTACCCCAGCGCCTGCCCGTTATTGAGGGCAAATAGCTGCTGCAGATACTGCAGGTCGTCGATCGACTCGCCCGGAATATTGGCGCCCGTCGGGCTGGGCGCGCCCAGCAAGGCGATGACGTTGGTATCGCCCGCCTTCAACCCCGTGTAGCCCGCCATGAGCAACGGCAAGTAGTGCGAGGGATCCACATTGCCGGAGCCCATCTCACGCGACAAGTTCTCCTCGTTCCAGATCTCGTAGGCCTGCACCTTGCCCGCGTAGCGCGCCGCGAGCGTCTGCATAAAGGTCTTGAACGTGTTGGGATCGCCCGGAGTCATACCGCTGCCCGGCGCCTGATAAAAGGTGGGCGCGTCGACCACGCTCATCAGGATCTTCAGGTTGCCCGAGTT
>JAFAWJ010000039.1 GCA_019242065.1 Chloroflexota bacterium | reverse complement strand
CGGAGACGACCAGGATGGCGCCGTCCATCTGGGCCGCGCCGGTGATCATGTTTTTGATGTAGTCGGCGTGGCCAGGGCAGTCCACGTGCGCGTAGTGGCGCTTCTCGGTCTCGTACTCGACGTGGGCGATGGCGATGGTGATGCCGCGCGCGCGCTCTTCGGGAGCCTTGTCGATCTCGGCGAAAGACGTGAACTTGGCATTGCCCTTCATGCCGAGGACCTTGGTGATGGCCGCGGCCAGGGTGGTCTTGCCGTGGTCGACGTGTCCAATGGTGCCGACGTTCACGTGTGGCTTGGTGCGGTTGAAAACTTTCTTGGCCATGAGTGTGTTGATTCCTCTCCCGAACTTAGCGTGCGCCCGCTCTGGCGGCGATGCCCGTCCCGATGTCGCGCGGAACTGGCTGGTAGTGTGAAAACTGCATGGAGTACGTGGCGCGGCCTTGCGTCATACTCCGCAGGTCAGTGGCGTACCCGAACATTTCGGCCAACGGCACCTTGGCCCTGACCACCTGGGCATTGCCGCGTGGCTCCATGCCCTCCACCTGTCCGCGGCGACTGTTCAGGTCGCCCATCACATCGCCCAAGAAATCGTCCGGCGTGGTTACCTCCACCTCCATGAGCGGTTCGAGCAGCTGGGGATTGGCCTTGCGCAGGGCAGCCCGGGTCGTTTGCGACGCGGCAATCTTGAAGGCCATCTCGTTCGAGTCGACCTCGTGGTATGAGCCGTCGACGGCCATGACTTTCACGTCGACCATGGGATAGCTCGCAATCACGCCACCGTCCACGGCCTCGCGTGCGCCAGCTTCGACAGCCGTCGCGTATTCGCGCGGCACGGTCCCACCGACGATCTTCCATTCGAACTGGATGCCTGTGCCCGGCGGCAGCGGTTCGACGGTCAGCTCGACGTCGCCGTACATGCCGCGACCGCCGGTCTGCCGCTTGAACGGCTCCCGGGCTCGGGCAGGCTGGGTGATGCTCTCGCGGTAGGCCACTTGCGGCCGACCCACGTTGGCATCGACGCGGTGCTCGCGCAGTAAACGGTCGACGATCACCTCGAGATGCAGCTCGCCCATGCCGGCGATGATCGTCTGGCCCGTTTCAGGGTCGCTGTACACGCGGAAGGTGGGATCCTCGTCGCTGAGCTTGCCCAGCGCGATGCCCATCTTGTCCTGGTCTTGCTTGGTTTTCGGTTCGATCGCGACGCGAATGACCGGCTCGGGGAACGTGATCGCCTCGAGGACGATCGGCTTCGTCTCGTCGCACAGCGTGTCGCCCGTGACAGTGCCCTTGGGCCCCACGATGGCGGCGATCTCGCCCGCACGAACTTCAGCAACGTCCTTGCGCTCGTTGGCGTGCAACTGGACCAGGCGGCCGACGCGCTCGCGCTGATCGCGAGTCGAGTTGTAGGCGTACGAGCCGGTCTTCAGCGTGCCGGAGTACACCCGAATGAACGCCAGTTTGCCGACGAACGGGTCGGTGACGATCTTGAAGGCCAGCGCGCAGAACGGCTCGGTCGGGTCGGAGTGGCGCATCTCGGGCGCGTCGGTTCGCGGGTTGACGCCGGTCACCGGCGGGATGTCCAGCGGTGACGGCAGATAGTCGATCACCGCGTCGAGCAGCGGTCGCACGCCCTTGTTCTTCAGGGCGCTGCCGGCCAGCACGGGGATGAGCGTGCCTTCGATCGTGGACTTGCGCAGGGCAGCCTTCAGCTCTTCGACCGAGATCTCTTCCTCGGCGAAGAAGCGCTCCAGGAGCGCGTCGTCGAACTCGACGATCTTTTCAATTGCCGCCTGGCGTGCGCGGGCAGCTTCGTCGGCCATCTCGGCCGGGATGGGACCTACCTCGATCGGGTCGTTGGGCTTCTCGCCGAAGATCAACGCCTTCTCGTTGAGCAGGTCGATGACACCCCGATAGTTGCCTTCGACACCGATCGGCAACTGCACCGGGACCGGATTGGCACCCAGACGCTCGACGATCATGTCGATAGTTCGCGTGAAGCTGGCGCCGGTGCGATCCATTTTGTTGACGAAGCAGATACGCGGCACGTGGTACTTGTCGGCCTGCCGCCAGACCGTTTCGGACTGCGGCTCGACACCGGCGACGGCGTCGAAGACGACGACGCCACCGTCGAGTACGCGCAGGGAGCGTTCGACCTCGACCGTGAAATCCACGTGGCCAGGGGTATCGATGATGTTGATGCGGTGCCCCTTCCACTCGGCCGTGGTCGCGGCCGCGGTGATGGTGATGCCACGCTCGCGCTCCTGCTCCATCCAGTCCATCGTGGCCGTGCCTTCATGGACCTCACCGATCTTGTACGTTCGGCCGGTGTAGTAGAGGATGCGCTCGGTCGTCGTGGTCTTGCCCGCATCGATGTGGGCAATGATGCCGATATTTCGTGTTCGTTCGAGGTCGTTGGTATCAGTCATATGCGTGGGGTGCTGGATGGGTGGTTACCAGCGGTAGTGGGAAAACGCTTTGTTCGCCTCCGCCATGCGGTGGGTCTCATCACGCTTGCGAATCGTTGCGCCTGTGTTGTTGGAAGCGTCGAGCAGCTCGGAGGCCAGCTTGTCGGCCATGCTCTTGCCGGTGCGCCCGCGGGCCGAGGCGATCAACCAGCGCATAGCCAGTGATTGCTTGCGGTCGCCCTTGATCTCGACGGGCACCTGGTAGGTGGCGCCGCCGACGCGCCGAGGCTTGACCTCGAGCAGCGGAGTCGCATTGCGCAGCGCGGTGTCGAAGACTTCGATGGGGCTGCGTCGCGAGGTACGCTCGACCGAGTCCATCGCCATATACACGATGCGCTCGGCAAGGGGCTTCTTGCCGTTGAGCATCATCTTGTTCATGAAGCGGGTCAGGGTGCGACTCCCGTAGCACGGGTCGGCCGCAACCTCTCGTTTTATTACTCGCGCGCGGCGAGGCATACTGGAGTCTCCCTTCGAGGACGATCCACGGAACGAGCCTTGTTCAAGCGGTACAGAGGACCGCCCCGTTCGGGCGTTCGTGCAAGTACCTGGATGGCTCACTGGCCTGAAGAACTCAGCTTTCAGAACTCAGCACTCAGACGCTTCACTCCTCGAACCGTCTGACTTCTGAATTCTGACTTCTGAATTCTCCGTCGATATGTCTCAGCCCGCCTGTGGTGGGAAGGGCCGCCGCTTTGAAGTTGGGCTACCTTGCGGGAGCCTTGGGAGCTTTCGCTCCGTACTTGGACCGACCTTGTTTACGGTCCTTGACGCCGCCCGCGTCGAGCGCCCCGCGCACGATGTGATAGCGCACACCGGGCAGGTCCTTGACGCGGCCGCCGCGCACGAGCACGACCGAGTGCTCCTGCAGATTGTGGCCCTCGCCGGGAATGTAGGCGGTGACTTCCATGCCGTTGGTCAACCGCACGCGCGCGATCTTGCGCAATGCCGAATTGGGCTTCTTTGGCGTCATCGTGCGAACCTGCACGCAGACGCCCCGCTTGAGCGGGTTGCCCTTGGGCACCGCGTAGCGACGCTGGCGCAGCGCGTTGTAGTTGAAGCGCAGAGCCGGCGCGGCGGTCTTCTTCTTGAGCTTGGCTCGTCCTTTACGCACGAGCTGG
>JAFAWJ010000993.1 GCA_019242065.1 Chloroflexota bacterium | reverse complement strand
ACGCACGCCTGCAAATAGCCGACTGGGCATTCGACGTTGCGCCGCTGCGCTGGCAAACAGGTCCCAATCCCACGATGCTCGTCATGAAGTTCTGTGAGGGGACCTTGAGCGGGCTCGCCAGCGATCCGTCCCTGTGGACCATGGGCGACTACTTCAACTTCGCGCCCAGAACCGCCAGCCAGCTGCTGCAAAACGCGATCTCCGACCCGACGCTGCTCCAGGATGCGCCGTTCGCCGACGCGGTGACACGGGCGTCGTGGAACGGCGTCCTGTTCCTGAACTGCAACGTACCGACAGCCGAGTTGCCGCCGCAGCTCCGCGGACTTCAAGCTGGCATCGATAGTCCGACGCTTGTCGCGCGCTACCTCGGCATTGCTGGAACGCCCGTCGCCGAAGGCGCCGCTGGCCAGGTGCGGTTCGTCTACCTTCAGGACGCGCCGCTGTTTGGCCGGCTCGACTATGACAATGACGTCGACCTGGTCTACACCGGAAAGCCATACGACTTCCGCGTCCTGACGCTGCATGTGCGGTTCGCGAATTCCCATGTTGTCGGGTTCTCCAGTACGGTCGAGCTGCTGGTCGGCGAGCTCTTCGGCGAGCGGTCGACCATCGTTGCTGGAGAGCACGGCGACAACATCATCTTTCTTGGCACCTGGCAGCAGCACAACGGCATCGACACGTACGCCTTCACGTATGCGGGTGACAACCAGTTTGCAATGGATACGAGCGCCGTGCTCGCCGAGGCAACGCTCACCAATGCCGCGTTCGCCACGCTGCCGCAAGAGGGTGACAGTGCGAGGGTCGTTTCGCTGTTCACCATCGGCGGCAGTCTGAAGTTCAAGGCGCTCACCTACCAGGAGCCATCGACCGAGGCGGAGACCGCGTTCGACGTCCTCTCGTTCGACCACGTGGACGTGGCCGGCTTCGTGGTGAAGATGTCCTACGTCAGCGGGACCTCTGCAAAACCCGAGTTCGTTTTCGACCCGACGGGCACCGTCTTCGGCGGCACGACCACGGCACGGCCCGGCAGCCTGTTCGACCGGCTGCCGGCACGACCAGTCGTGTTCGTGCAATCCGGAACCGCAACGGCGAGCAGCGGCGCCACCACACCCAGCTCGCTGGGCTACATGACGCTCATCAACCCGGTGGCCACCGGGCTCGACGACGTCTGGTACGGACTCGAGGTCGACGTGCAGCTCGGTTCGGCGGGCGGTCTCGGCGCGGCGCTCGGGATGACAGCCTCGCTGATCTTTGCCTGGAGTCCGACGAACGACCATTCTTTGCGGGCCCAGCTCGGTCTGCGGCTACCAGGCGCGGACAACGGCCGCCAGTACATCACCATCCTCGGACCATTGCGAGTCAACGTGGCAACCGTTTCATTGAAGATCGCCGCCGGGGCCTGGCTGCTGCGCGCGATCGGCGTCTCGCTGCAGTTCTTCAGCGTCAAGTTCCCGTCCAACGGCCAGATCAAACTGGAAATCGTGACCGATCCGAATCCCTCCGGTCACGCGCTCGGCTGGTACGGGGCGTACCAGAAGGAGGCAAAGGACGGCGGCGACGGCGGCGGTGGCAGTGAACAGTCCGCGCTGCCGCCCCGCCGGGGGGCCGCGCTATGACGCAGAACGTTGGCGGACCGATCGATACGCTGTTCGACACGCTGAGCGGCTTCGTCAAAAATGCGGTCTTCACGCTCACCGCGGCTCAGGCCACTGAGCACACGTGGACATCCGTCGCGACTCTGCTGACGTCGTACGCGCCCGCGTCCACGTTGACGATCGACGGACGGGACTCCGGGACCGCGCCGGTGCTGGCCAAGACCGCGACCGGCGTCACGGTGACGGGTCGGAGCAGCGCGTTCTTCAACGGACAAGCTTCAACACCACTGTCCGTCGTCGCGACGTTCACCCTCGACTTGTCGCAACCCAACCCCACGCCGACGCTGACCGTCGTCGCCAGCCTGGATACGGCGTGGTCGTTTGGAACCAGTTTCGCGTCGCTGGCCGGCAGCGTGCTGGACAAGTTCAACTTCACGGGCGTCTCGCCGGCGCCGACTGCCACGCTGGCGCTTGGCGGCAGTGGCCTGGCGTTCAGCGGCACGCCCACCTTGACGGCCGGACCGCTGGGCGACCTCTCCTGGCTACTGGGGAGCGGCACGATTCCGACTATCGGCGGCCCGATTGACATCAGCAAGCCGCAAGAGCCGAAGCTGTCATTTTCGGCGACGTTCCCGGCCGTGCCGCTGGGACCGCTCAGCGGCAC
>JAFAWJ010000992.1 GCA_019242065.1 Chloroflexota bacterium | reverse complement strand
CGGCGGCCTGGGCGGCTGGCCGGGCGCTGGCGCTCTCGGAGGCCGTCGCCGAAGCGCTAGCTCTCTCGGGCGCATCGCAGCCTTCGCCGTCGGCGCGGGCTAGCTCAGCGAGTGCGCTCACCCCGCGGGAAGCGGAGGTTCTGAGGCTTATCGCCGGCGGCCAGGCCAGCAAGGAGATCGCTCGGGCGCTAGCCGTGAGCGTCACGACAGTCGAGCGCCACATCACGCATATCTATGACAAGCTCGGCGTGCGGGGACGCGCGGAAGCGACCGCCTACGCCCTGCGTCACGGGCTGGCGTAGTCCGCGTCGCGGGGCTGAAGGATCTCCGTCACCCGCCGCGCCGACTCCGACGGGTTTCCAGGATTGGCGCGCGGCGCCCGCGAGGCGATGCTGGTCCGGACCCAAGCACAGCGCTTGTTGCCTCCCTCGTGAGAGCCGTTCCATGGCTCAAGTTGGCAGGACCTGTCGAGTGCTGAACGCGCGGGCAACATCGCTTCACAGGACGCGCGACGCTCGGCCGCGCTCCGGTGGGCTCAATCCGGGAGGTCTTGGATGACCGTCGAACAATCCGTCGATACTTTGGCGCAGAATGTACGCGGGCACGTGGTCCGCGCCGGCGACGATGAGTTCGAAGCCGCTCGACACGTGTGGAATGGGATGATCGATCGGAGGCCGAAATTGATCGTCCGCTGCGCGGGCGCGGCCGACGTCGTTGCTGCTGTCAATGTCGCGCGCGAGCAGAACCTCCCGCTCGCCGTCCGCGCTGGCGGGCACAGCGCCGCCGGCAACAGCGTCTGCGACGACGGGCTCATGATTGACCTGTCGTTGATGAAGGGCATCCGCGTAGACCCTGGTCAGCGGATCGCCCGCGCCGAGCCCGGCGCGACCTGGGCCGAGTTCGATCGCGAGACGCAGGCGTTCGGCCTGGCAACCACAGGCGGCGTCGTGTCGACCACTGGCATTGCCGGTCTCACACTGGGGGGCGGTATCGGCTGGCTTGGGCGCACGCACGGCCTCACCTGCGACAACCTCCTCTCGGTCGACATCGTCACCGCCGATGGCCGGCTCCGCACTGCCAGCGCGCACGAGAACGCGGATCTCTTCTGGGCGGTGTGCGGGGGTGGCGGCAATTTCGGCGTGGTCACCTCGTTCGAGTATCGTCTCCACCAGGTCGGGCCGACAGTGCTGGCCGGTCTGCTGGTCTGGCCACGTCCGATGGCACGCGACGCACTGCGCGCCTTCCGCGAGTTCACGCAAGGCGCACCCGAAAACGCCAGCGCTTACGCCGGCCTGGGGACGTCGCCCGACGGCGTGCCGATCGTCATCGTGATGGCGTTTCATCATGGCCCGACGGAGGAGGGCGAGGCCATCTTCGCGCCGCTGCGCAGATTCGGCCCACCGGTGGCGGACATGATCCAGCCGATGCCGTATGTGGCCGCTCAGCAAATGCTCGATGCACTGAATCCACCCGGCAATCGCGTGTACTGGAAATCGTCCGTCCTGGAGGGCATCGACGACGAAGTACTCGACACGATCATCGAGGGCGCGGCGAGTTGCCCGTCACCGCTCTCGGCGACGCTGATTGAGTTCTACGGCGGAGCGATCAACCGGATCGGGGTGCAGGACACCGCGTATCCGCTGCGCGATGCGATTTACGCGCTGAACGCCGTCTCGGCGTGGACAGATCCCCGCCACGACGCTACCAACATCGCCTGGGCTCGTCGCATGTGGGAGTCAGTGCAGGCGTTTTCACCGGGTAACGTCTACGTCAACTTCCTCGGAGTGGGCGACCAAAGCGACCAGCGTGTCAAAGCCGCTTACGGCCCCAATTATCTGCGGTTGAGCCAGATCAAGGCGACGTACGACCCGACCAACCTGTATCGGTTGAACCACAACATCCCGCCGGCTGTCTGAGTTGCCCTTTACCCCACGTCCTCTCCACCCCACGAGGCGAGCGTTCGCGGCTGCGTGGGGCGGCCGACCACTGGAGAACCTCCATCTGATGAAGACTTCGACAGAAACTCCTGAGTTCGCCGCGATAAAAGGTAGGCAACGCGCCACATGGGCGTCCGGCGACTATCACGTCATTGCCGCCATCATTGTTCCAGTCGCCGAGCGGTTGTGCGATTCAGTCGATCTGCGGGCCGGTCAGCGCGTGCTCGATATCGCAACTGGCAGCGGGAATGCCGCGATCGCGGCGGCCCGCCGGCTATGCGCGGTGACAGGTCTTGATTATGTGCCCGAACTGCTCGAACGCGGCCGCCTGCGTGCGGAAGCTGAGGGCTTTCCCATCCAGTACCAGCTCGGCGACGCCGAGATGCTACCGGCGGATGACGCGTCATTCGACGTCGTCCTCTCCACGTTCGGGGTGATGTTCGCGCCGGACCAGGAGCGGACAGCACGCGAACTCCTGCGCGTCACCCGCCCTGGTGGTCGCATTGGACTCGCCAACTGGACCCCGGACGGCTGGATCGGCGAGATGCTGAGAGTGGTCGGCCGCTACATGCCACCGCCACCGGGTGTGGCCCCATCAACGCGCTGGGGCACCGAGGAAGGTGTACGTCAACTTCTTGGAGGTGCAACCACATCGTTGACGACCAAGCGAGAGTTTTTCGTGTGGCACTTTACGTCGGCGGACCAGTACACCCATCTCTTTCGCAACTACTACGGGCCGACGGTGAAGGCATTCGAGGCGCTTGATGCCACGGGTAGGGCAGC
>JAFAWJ010000805.1 GCA_019242065.1 Chloroflexota bacterium | reverse complement strand
GAGCTGCGCTGGGACTCGGCGGCACGCTTTCGACACAACCTGGCCGCCCTGCCAGATGCCTCATGACCGTCTTCCCCGCCGGCGCCGCCGGGCAGCATTTTGATTTGATCGTGGTCGGCTCGGGCGCCGCCGGCCTCTCGGCCGCCTTGCGCGCCGCCGACCTCGGCGCCCGCGTCGCCGTGCTCGCCGCCGGCCCCCTGCTCTCAGGCTCCAGCCCGCGCGCCCAGGGCGGCATCGCCTCCGCGATTGGCGCCGACGACACGCCGGCGCAGCACACCCAGGACACCCTGCTCGTCGGCGCTGGCCTGAACGATGCCCGCGCTGTCGACGTCCTGACCCACGACGGCCCGACCGCGGTCCAGCGCTTGCGCGCCGCCGGCGTGCCGTTCGCCGACGACCTCGGCCTGGAAGCCGGCCACTCGCGCCGCCGCATCCTGCACGCCGGCGGCGGCGCCAGCGGCCAGGTGCTGACGTGCGCACTGCTCGCGCGCGCGCAGGCCCACCCGGACATCCAGCTATTCGACCATTCCCCGGTCACCGCCCTGACCGTGCAGAACGGTCGCGTAACCGGCGTGGAAGTCACCTGCTCGCGCCCCGGACTTGACGTTGCTAGTGAAATCACCCTCTCGCGCGCGCCGCGAGCGGCAGCGCTGCGGCGTATGTCCGCCCGCTCGGTGATCCTCGCCACCGGCGGCTACGCGGCCCTGTGGTCGCGCACCACCAACGCCCCCGAAACGCGCGGCAGCGGCCTGGCCCTCGCCTACCATGCCGGCGCCACCCTGGCCGACCTCGAGTTCGTCCAGTTCCACCCCACCGCACTGTCGCTGCCCGACGCCCCCGCGCTCCTGCTCTCCGAAGCCCTGCGCGGCGAAGGCGCCCGCCTCATCGACGCTGACAACCACGACCTGGTCGATCCGCTCCTGCCCCGCGACGTCCTCGCCCGCGCACTGCATCGCGAGCTTGCCAACAACCGCTCCGTCTACCTGAGCCTGCGCCACCTCGATCCCGACCGCGTGCATGCCCACTTCAGTGGTCTCGCGACCAAAGTCCTGGACACCTGCGGCCTGGACCTGGCCCGCGATCGCCTGCCGGTTGCGCCGGCGGCCCACTACTGCATGGGCGGCATCCGTACCGACACCGCCGGCCGCACCGACGTGCCAGGCCTGTACGCCGCCGGCGAGACCGCCTGCAGCGGCGTGCAGGGTGCCAACCGCCTGGCGTCCAACTCGCTGCTGGAGTGCCTGGTTTTTGGCGCGCGCACGGCCGAAGCCGCCCTGGCCGATCCGCCCGACGCAGCCGCGCACTGGGACACACGCCCGCTCCCAACTGACGACGACCTGGACACTTCGTCGCGCGGCGCCGCCATAGCCTGTCTGGGCACCGCCCTCGACCGAAACGTCGGCGTCGAACGCAGCGCCCACAGCCTCGTGCAACTCCTCGCCACCCTCGGCCCCGACCACAACGTCGCCGCTCTGATCGCCCGCGCCGCCCTGCTGCGAACCGAAAGCCGCGGCGCTCACTTCCGCACCGACTACCCCGAGCCAGATCCCGCCTGGCGCGGACGCATCCACTGGCGGCTCGGCCACCAACCCGTCTTCGAGGAGGTCCGCGAATGACCACGCTCGTCTCCGCCCCGCCAGCTGTCGGCGCCGCCACCTTTCCGGCCAGTGCCGACGTCCAGGCCATCATTCGCCTGGCCCTCAACGAAGACATCGGCCGTGGCGACATCACCACCGAGTCAACCGTCCGCGCCACCGCCACCGCCACCGCCGAGATCCTGCAAAAGGCGCCCGGCGTCGTGTGCGGCCTGCCGGTGGTCGAAGCCGTCTTTCACGCCATCGACCCGCGTGTCGATGTCACACGCTCGGTCCAGGAAGGCTCGTTTTCAACTGACCGCCGCCGGGTTGTTGCCCGCATCACCGGTCCCGCCGAGGCCGTCCTGACTGGCGAACGCACCGCCCTCAAATTCCTCCAACGTCTCTCCGGCGTCGCGAGTGCCAGTCGCAAAGCCAGCGAGTTGGTGGCCGGCACGCGAGCGCGCGTGATCGACACCCGCAAGACGACGCCTGGCCTGCGCGTGCTGGAGAAATACGCGGTCCGCGTCGGCGGCGCCAGCAATCACCGCGCCGGCCTCGACGACGGCTTCCTGATCAAAGAAAACCACATCCGCGCCGCGGGCGGCATTACCCCGGCGGTGACCGCCGCCATGCGCCGTGCCGCGCCGGGTCAGGTCGTCGAAGTCGAGGTCACCACGCTGCCCGAACTTGACGAGGCACTGCGCGCCGGCGCGAGCCTGATCCTGCTCGACAACTTCTCTCTCGACCTGCTGCGCCAGGCCGTCGCGCAGACGAACGGCCGAGCGCGCCTGGAAGCCAGCGGCGGCATCAGCCTCGACAACCTGGCCGAGGTCGCGCGAACCGGCGTGGACTTCGTGTCCCTGGGTGCGCTCACCCACTCCGCCGGCGTACTCGATTTTTCCCTGGAGGTCCTGGTCTGATGACCGCTTCGCCAACTGCTCTGCAGTCCGCCGTGCGGCACCTGGCGCGCGAGCGCAACGCCGTGATCCTGGCACACAACTACCAGGTCCCTGAAATCCAGGACGTGGCCGATTTCGTCGGCGACTCACTCGGACTGGCCATCGAGGCGTGCAAGACCGACGCGCCGGTCATCGTCATGTGCGGCGTGTACTTCATGGCCGAGACGGCCAAGATCGTCAACCCTGAGCGCATCGTGCTCAGTCCGGACCCGACCGCCGGCTGCTCGCTGGCCGATTCCATTACCCTGCGCGACCTGCGCCAGTGGAAAGCCGAGCACCCGGGCGCAGTCGTCGTCAGCTACGTGAATACCACCGCCGAGATCAAAGCCGAGTCCGACTACTGCGTCACCAGCGGCAACGCCGAGTCTGTCGTGCGCTCGATCCCCGCCGACCAGGAGATCCTGTTCCTGCCCGACCAGTTCCTGGGCTCGTGGCTCAAGGAGCGCACCGGTCGCGACAACATGCACATCTGGCTCGGCGAATGTCACGTGCACGCCGGCATCCGACCCGAGGAGGTCCGCGCCCGTCAGGAGGCCCTGCCGTCGGCCGACCTGCTGATCCATCCCGAGTGCGGCTGCGCCAGCGCCTGCGTCTGGGCCAACGGCCGCGGCGCGATGAATCCGAACACCTACGTGCTGTCCACCGAAGGCATGGTCAAACACGCGGCCTCCTCGCCCGCGTCCACCTTCATCGTGGCCACCGAGACGGGCATCCTGCACCGCCTGCACAAAGAAATCCCCGACCGTCACTTCGTCGCCGCCGACGACGGCGCCGTGTGCCGCTACATGAAGCAGATCACCCTCGAAAAAGTGCGCGCCACCCTGCGCGAAATGTCGCCTACCGTCGAGATCGCCCCTGACATCGCTTCCCGTGCGCGCGTGGCGATTGATCGCATGCTCGCCATCCACGTGTAATGTCGCGCCCTTGAAACTGTGTCTTTCGATAGAGATCCAGGAGGGTCTGTCGTACCCCGAGACGCTGGCGATGACACGCGACGCCGAGGCCCTTGGCTTCGACGCCTCGCTCCTGGCCGAGCACTATTACCCATCTGGCCCGCTCGACCAGTACGCCGGCCAGCCCATCTCCGCCGATGCCTGGATGTATCTCGCCGGCCTCGCGCGTGAGACGCGCAGCATCCGCCTCGGCACGCTGGTCAGCCCGGTCACGTTTCGGCACCCCGTCGTCCTGGCCAAGATGGCCGCCACGCTCGATCACCTGAGCGACGGCCGCGCCGAACTGGGCATCGGTGCCGGCTGGCTGGAGCCCGAGCATGCCGCCTTCGGCTTTGCCTTCCCCGCGCCCTCCCGTCGCGCAGACCTACTCCAGGAGCAGCTCCAGGTCATCACCGGCCTGTGGAGCCAGGATCCCTTCTCGCATTCTGGCCCCGCATACACCCTGCAGGCCGCCAGCTTCACGCCGAAGCCAGTCCAGCAACCGCGCCCGACGATCATCGTCGGCGGTCGGACCACCTCCCAGCGGCTGCCGAAGCTGGCGGCGCGCTACGCCGACGAGTACGTCATCGGTCAGCCGACACCTGAGGAGGTGCGCCACGTGCGCTCGCTGCTGGATGCCGCGTGCCGCGCCAGCAACCGCGACCCGCGCTCGGTGGCGCTTTCGGCCTTCGCGCCGGTCGCGGTAGGCGGCACCGCCGCGGACGTCGAGGAGCACCTGCGTACCTACCGCAGGGCCAACCCTCAGTACGTGCGCATGATGGACGACATGACGACGTGGCTGAGCGGCACGCCCGCCGACGTCCGCACCCAGCTCGCGGCCCTCGAAGAGGCCGGCATTGCCCGCATGATGGTCTCGGTCAACTGCGAGCTCCACCGCCAGATGCTGCCACTGCTGGCACAAACCCTGTAGCGGTCGCCCGCGGGTGGCTTTAGCCGATATCCGCCCGCGAGATCGCCACGCCGCGCTGGCCGCCGAACAGCAGCGCGTTGCACCGTCCGCAGCGCGGCTTGCCGCGTTCCAGCACGATGCCGCCGGGATACACCGGGCGCACAATCCGATCGTCCTCAATGAATCCAGCCACCTCACCACACGGCAGACAGCTCAGCTCCAGCCAGGCGATGCGCACGCGCTGGCGGGGCTCTTCGTCACGTTGAGCAAGCATCGACGTCATTACCCTGATGAACGTCGAGCGTTCGAGATTTAGCGGATCTAGACTATGAGCGCGCGTGACTGATCTGACGACCATGTCTCAGTCCCAACTGGACGATCTCTTCCGCCGCAGGGCTGTCTGCTCAACAAGGTGGGCCCGCTGAGCTGGCATCTGATCAAAGCCCGCGTCTACGTCGCGCCCAGCTGGTTCGACTCGCAACCCGCCATCATCCTGGACTACTCCAAGACCTCGCTGGTCGCCCACCGGGTGCGCGACGAGATCCGCGAAGTCAGCCCCGGCACGTTTCTGGGCATCGTCTACTACGGCACGCTGAAAACCATCAACTTCGTCCTGCAGTTCAACACCTAGAACGCCGTGGTCACCACCCAGTCGGCCGCCACCATCGTTGCGCCCGTGATCGGCGGCCACGAAGCGGACCTCCAGCAGCTGCTGCAAACCGCCGGCGAGAATCCCGCCGCCAACAGCCTCGTGCCGTTCGGCAACTTTCCGAACGTCCACTTCGCCCGCTTTTTCATCCTCCCCTCCGCGACAGACAGCCAGGGACATACCTTCGCGAGCGAGCTGGTGTTTCTGGCCGACGTCGACGGTCCTGGCGAGGCCTTCGTTCGTCAGATGATTGGCGCCGCCGGCAACGGACTGCATTCCGTGTTTCAGCACTGCGAGGGCTACTCCGGCCGCGCCGGACTCCAGGACTATGTGTGCCGCCACGCCGTGACCGCCGCCGCGAGCTACGTCAATACCGTCGGCCGCACCGTGCGGCAGGTCCGCCAGGAAGCGCAGTTGTACGACGCCATCCGCCAGTTCCTGGACTCCAACCAACGCACGTTCCGCTTCGCGGACGCGCGCCGCGTGCGTGCCGCCGTTCAGGAATTCGTCGAGCGCGATCCGGCCCTGGCCTGGGCCAGGCAGCCGGC